>JAZDKN010000173.1:0-3586 GCA_043803065.1 Microcaldota archaeon | reverse complement strand
ACGGTTGCGACCGGCAGCTTGCCTCCGCTCAAAATGCTTTTGAGTTCCTTGATTTCGCCGACTGCCGCCTTCTTGGCTTCCTCAGTAGTGTTTCCGGTGCTCGTGCCCGTAATCGAGTACTGCGTAATCGCGTTCTGTTTTATGGGTTCCACGTTTAGAGTCGGCGCAGAACGCAATCCGATGGCGGGCCAACTCACGAGAATCGTTTGCATGCCCGCAGCAACCCCGCCCGAAACGGTGACGGGCTTGATATCGCTCGCCGGCAAAACTCTGAGCTTGCGCGTCGAGTTTTCGGGCGCTTCGCCCACGGGAAGAAAACCTTCTTTTTTAACTGCCGCCACGATTTGCGGGTCCGTCTCCTCGAGCGAATCGCTTATTATAACCGTAGTCACGTTCGACGCGAAAAGCTCGTTCTTGCGCTTGTCGAACTCTTCCACGTAGACGAGCGTTATGTCGTCCCCTTGCTTCTTGAGAGCGTCCGTGAGAACGGTTTCCCCGCCTGCGAGCCCGCCTAAATCCGCTTGCTTGACTAGCAGCGCGGCGTGCGGGGGGCGGTCGAGAAACATGTAAACGGGGTAGTGAAGCTTGCCCGCAGCCGCGTCGGCGAACTGCATTTGTCCGTCGCCGTTCACCGCGAAAATAATCGTCCACTGCGCTTGCTCCGGCGTTTGCCCTGGCTCTACCATCTCGCTTCCGGATCCGCCGACCGCGTTCGCGAGAATCTGAGTTCCGTCAAGCGCTTGCTTTCCGTCGATTACTGCTTCAAAATGCCCTTGCTCGCGCAAAATCGCTTCGACGTGCCGTATCGCGCTCGAATCCGCTTTCGGGATTTCCACGATTATTTCGTTATCCCCAAGCGGCCGCACGTTCGCCTGGCTCAAGCCGAACTTGTTGATGCGCGTCTTTATCGTGTCCACCATGGAACCCATGGTTTGCGTGTCCACGCTGCGCTCGAGCGAAATCGGGATTCGCACTCCGCCGATGAACTCAATTCCGAAGTTCAAGTCGATGGTGTTCGGGTTAAAGTCCTTCAGGAAAACGAGGCCGAGCGCCAGCAGAGTCAAGGCTACGGCTAGCAAGACGCGCTTGTCCTCAAAAACTTCTTTCCAACTCAATTTAACTCACTTTATTACGCCAACGAATTCACTGTACGGCATGCGTTTTCTTTTCCTTGCGCTCGACGAACCAGAGCACGAGCGGAGCGTTCGCGCACCACGTGCAGACGAAGTCGACTACTCCGCCGCCGATGAACGCGACGAGACCGATTTGAGTGTAAGTCGGGATTTGCAGCCAGTAACCAATGAGCGCTAGAACGCCGAACGCGACAATCGTCGTCACGTTCATCATGCCTGCTATCTTCATCGCCTGGAACGCGCGCTGCGGCGCGCTGTCTTCCTTGCGCTTCATCACGCGCACCGTCAAGAGCACGTCGGTGTCGAGCGAAAAGCCGATGAGCATGAGGAGCGCCGCAATGCTCGCCAGCGTCAACGGGATTCCGAACAAGCCCATGGCGCCGAGCGTAACCGCAATGTCGGCGAAAGCGCCGAAAATGATTGCGGTTGACGGTCCGACGGAGCGGAAAATCGCGAAAATGATTATTGCGCTCAGCAGGAAAGCCCACACTACTATTTCCTGGGTTTTGGCGAGGAAGAAGCGGCTGAGCGACGCGCCGATTTCCTTGAACGAGAACGCCTTGATTTTCACGGCGCCGCCTACTGCGGCTACCAAGTCGTCGCGGTACGCTTGCTTGGCTGCCGTGAATTCGTTGTCCGCGAGCGCCGCCGCCTCGTGAGCGTCCTGCGGCAAAACCTTGTTCGAGTCTGAATCCGCAAGGACTTTTCCCGCTGCAGCCAGCAGCGCGGAGCTCGCGGCGTTGGCTTTCGCTTGCGCGTCGGCTAGCGCAGTCGCGTTCGACGCGTTATACTGCCAGAACGCAAGCTCGACTTCGGCGCGCGTGAGATTAACGTCTAGCGCGTGCACTGTTTTCAGCGATTCTTCAGCTCGCGTGAGCGCTTCGTCGACCGGCAACTGTATTTCCACGCCGCGTCCCGTCGGGTTCTCGAAAGGCGAAACGTCCGCGTCGGGATACCGCGCCGCAAGCGCTTGTTTCACCGCTCCGACGTCGACGGGCGAGTCGGAATAAACGGTTACGAGCAATCCTCCGCGCAAGTCGATTCCCGACTTTATTCCGGGGGAAACGAAGATTAGGTACGCAGAAGCGATTAGGAGTAGCAGCGGAATCGCGAACAGCTTCTTGTAGTGCTTGGACTCGTACGGATTCGGTATCTTCAAAAACAAACAACCCTTTAAGCGAAGAGAAAAAAAATCTCGGAAACCCTGAAAACCCTGAAACTCTCGAAACCCTCGAAAACATCGAAAATTTCGAAAATCTCGAAAAACTCGTTTTGAAGCGAGTGGCTACAATTATGCTCTCGCGTCTTTAAAAACCCTTTTTAATCGCCGGCAGCCAAATAATCTCCGCTCCTCGAACGCAGGGGTAGCGAAGCCTGGTCAAACGCGCAGGACTCAGAATCCTGTCTCTCAGGAGTTCGGGGGTTCAAATCCCCTCCCCTGCACTTTACAAGATTTTTACGGTTTTTTACGGTTTTCGCGTTACGCGGTTACGCGCCTTGCTTCCCGAGTTTTTCCTTCGCGAACGACTTGCTTGCGCGCTCGCTCCAAAAAGAAGGCAACGCGTTTCCCGCGAATCCCACGAACGCGTCCGAATAGCAATAAAACAGGTTTTTTCCGTAGCGCGCAGCGTGCTTCTTGAAACCCGCCGCGGCGGCGTCGTAAATCTCGTTTATTCGCTTGCGCTCGAAGTCGCGTTGCAGCAGCGACGGCTTCTTAAAAAGCAAATAGTCGGCTTGGCGCAAGGCGTTGACTTCGATGTTCGCTGAATTCTGGGAAATAAACAAAACGCTCAAATCCTTGTGCCTGGAAACGAGCAAGAGGTCGGAAAGAAGCTTGTTCGCGTTGCTCATGGAATCGCGGGAACTGAATGCCACGCCTCCTTCGTCGACGAGGAGGAAGGAACCGTTTCGAACGTCGTTGAGCTGCGACGCTTTAACCGCGCGAATCCAATGCGGGAGAACCACTGAATCGAAACCGATCGCGGAAACGCTGCGGCCGCGCGCGGCAGCGTTTTCAAGCAAGCGCATTCCGAGAACGCTTTTTCCGCTGCCTCTCGCGCCGATTATTAGTCCGATGCTGCTCTTGTTGGAGTAAATAAAGTCTTCGAAATCCGCTAACGAGCCAGTCGCCGCCTCGATTTCGTTGAGGGCTTCGAACTCGGGCGGATTCCCGCTCCTGCCGGCTTGAGAGCGCGCGTTTTTCGCTAAGCCGATTCCTTTTCCAGCAAGCCACTTGGCGCCCCGCCAGCCGGCGCGCGCTGCCGCCTTGACTCCAATCCAAGAGTATTTTCCGGCTGCCGACAAAGCGCGCCGAGCAAGACTTTTTTTCTTTGCCATAAAGCGTTTTTACGCACGGCGCGCTTTTATTATGAATCGTTTTAATTGTTTCATGGCGCGTTTTTGGGAAATCGATGCGGCGCGCGGCGCCGCGGTCGTCGCGATGCTGCTCTTCA
>JAZDKN010000172.1:0-2865 GCA_043803065.1 Microcaldota archaeon | reverse complement strand
AACTTGCTTACGAGCCCGGTAAAGTGCGTAAAATCCTAGAGAAAACGCTGAGCACAGCCGCGGGCGACAGCAGCGAATAACTTTTTTTTAAAAATAAGCAGCGCCCTGGATCGGATTCGAACCGATGACCTTCTGATTACCGCCTGACGCGACGCTTCGAGTCGGCTAACAGTTTCGCCCCTCATTTTTCGAAAAAGCAAAAAACGAGTCAGACGCTCTGCCGGCTGAGCTACCAGGGCACGGCTAATTATTTGGCGCCCTCGCTTTTTTAAAGCTTCATTGAAGCTGCCGCAACTTGTAATCCGCGGATTAATAGTTTTTATCGGCTTCGGCTTGACGGCTGAGCGTCAAAGCGCAGGAATTAAAAGAGTTTGCAGCGTAACCGCGTTCATGTACGGCGTATTCGGCGACATCACGCTAATAGTGCTCGCTTTAGTCGTAATCGCCTACGTCGGCACCCGCCTCGTGCGCACGCTGAATTCGTTAAGCATTTACGCGCGGCTACCCAAATTCGTTTTAGCATTCATCGTGATGGGCTTGGGCACGAGCGTGCCCGACTTGTTCGTCTCGGTGTTCGGCGCCATGCAAGGACAACTCTCGCTCGTAGTCGGAACAGTCATCGGCGCCAACATTCTCTTGCTTACGCTGATGCTAGGCGTAGTCACTTTCCTGAAAGGCGGAATCAAGGTGCGCGAGAAAACGGTTCTCGAAAACTTCGGTTGGCTCTTCTTCGTCATAATCATTCCGTTCTTTCTGCTCCTCGACGGCAAGCTCATGTGGTACGAAGGCGTAATACTCATAATCGTCTACTTCATGTACATTTACACGGTCGCGGAGCAGGAACACATGCACTTTTTCCGCACCCGCAGCGTGCAGACGGAGTTGACGCTCGGCGAGGAAGCGCCTCGCCTCGCTTACTACAAGAAGCACGTGTTGCTGATTCAAGCAAGCAAACTCGTTGCGTTCATAGGCTTGCTGCTGCTCGCGTCTAAATTCGTTGTAGATAAAGCGCTTTCCTTGAGCGGGGCTTTCAACGTTCCGCCGTTGTTCATAGGCATCACCGTAATTGCCTTCGGCGCGGCGCTTCCGGAACTCGCTATGAATTTAAGCGCTTTGCGCGCCAAGCAAGAGGAATTCATTTGGGGGGACTTGATAGGCTCGTTCGTAGCGGAATTGTCGCTCGTTTTGGGCGTGGGCGCGTTGTTCGGCTCTTTTTCCGCGAACCAGTCTTTTCCGTTCATTCAAGCGGCGGTGGGCTACGCTTTCATGGCGATTTCGTTTTTGCTAGTCTACTTCTTCGCGTTCACGCGCAAGGAACTCACGAAGAGTCAGGGGCTCGCGCTCATATTGTTGTACGTGGTTTTCATCAGTTTGCAGATAGATTTTGCGCTCCTCGGAAACAGTATCGGATTGTTTTCTTGAAAAACCGGTCGATGGAGTTAAATTTAAATTTGAATTAAACTTAGGAACTGAAACAAAAAAGGTGGTTTGGAAATGGCGAAGAAAATAGCTGTAAACGGCTTCGGACGAATCGGCAGGTGCTTTTTGCGCGCCGCGTTCGCGGAACCAGCGTTTTTGAAGGACTTCGAAATCGCGGCAATCAACGACTTGACGGACACGAAAACGCTTGCTTACTTGCTGAAATACGATTCGGTTCACCGCATAATGCCGAGCGACGTAAAAGCGAAGGAAAAAGCGCTCGTAGTCGACGGACGCGAAATTCCAGTTTACGCCGAGAAAGACCCGGCTGTATTGCCGTGGGCGAAGCTCGGAGTCGATTTCGTTCTCGAGAGCACAGGCCACTTCACCGACAAGGAAGGCGCGGCAAAACACCTTGCCGCTGGCGCGAAAAAAGTCGTAATCAGCGCGCCCGCGAAAGGCGACGTGGACGCGACGATAGTGCCTGGCGTTAACAGCGAAGCGCTGCGGCCGGAGCACAAAATCGTTTCCATGGCGTCGTGCACTACGAATTGCCTTGCGCCAGTAGCGAAAGTTTTGAACGACTCGTTCGGCGTCAAGCGCGGTTTCATGACTACGATTCACGCTTACACGAACGACCAACAACTCCTCGATTTGCCTCACAAGGACTTGCGCCGCGCACGCGCCGCCGCAGTCAGCATGATTCCGACTACTACGGGCGCTGCGAAAGCCATCGGGCTCGTCATTCCGGCGCTGAAAGGCAAGTTCGACGGACTCGCGGTTCGCGTTCCCACGCCCGACGGCTCGCTCACGGATCTCGTCGTCGACTGCGAGAAGACGCCGACGAAGGAAGAAGTCAACGCAGCGATGCAGACGGCGGCGAACGGCTCGCTGAAAGGCGTTCTCCAGTACTGCGAGGACCCGATCGTGAGCATCGACGTCGTCGGAAACCCGTTTCCCAGCATTTTCGATTCGCAGTGCACTTACGTGAACGGCTCGCTCGTTAAAATCCTGTCGTGGTACGACAACGAGTGGGGTTACACGATGCAACTCACGCGCATGATGCGGCTGCTCAGCAAATGATTATTTTGGAACTCCAGAAAAGTTGTTAAACCAAAGCGAAAACGAGAAAAAACAAGAAAACCAAAGCGTTTTTAAGTTTTTCCCTCAACAACTTTCGTAGTGCTTCCGTGCTTTTCGCTTTTTTGCGAGGTGAATCAATTCGAAAAAAATAAAAAAAGAAGAATTTTAAGGAGGCGGTTGGAAAATGGCTGGAAAAACGAGTTGGATGCAAAACATCAGGTTTTGGCAAGGATTCGCGGTAGTATTCTTCCTAATCGCCGCTTTCCTAACCGCGTATTCTCTTGGTTGGCTTGGTCCTGAAAACGTGGTTTACATTTCAGCTACTCGCGACGGCGATGTTGTCGCGCCTGCTCCGCCTAAAGC
>JAZDKN010000171.1:0-8431 GCA_043803065.1 Microcaldota archaeon | reverse complement strand
CAATCCCCTCACTGAAAATATTTCGCAATGCCGCAATCGTTTAAACGCTTAATCGTTAAACGCGAGTCGGTTTAAAGGGTTTTCGAAAACCCGCCTAACTTGCCGAAAACCGCTTTTTCAAGCCGCGCGTTCACGCGACGTTCACGCGACGCTTTCGGGCTCAAACAACGCCGTCAAGCCACGCCGCGCCCGCAGCCCGGATTTTCACGAGACGCGTTTCGCCCAAGCGAACGCCTTTGCGAACGATAACAGGCGCGTACTCTTCGCTGCGGCCGAGGCATCCTCCTTTCGCCCCTGCTTCCGCGAACCTCGCTCGCACGGTTTTTCCGATGAAGCGCGAGTTGCGCCGCGCCGCGATTCGGCGGGCTAAAGCCATCGCTTCGATTGCGCGGCGTTTAACGACGCCGTTAGGCAACGCCTTGAGCCGCGCTGCCAGCGCGGTCGGCCGCGAACCGTATTTGGAAACGTTGACGATAACAAAATTCATTTCTTTCATTACTTTAAGCGTCGCGCGGAAATCGCTTTCGGTTTCGGTCGGGAATCCGACGATAACGTCCGTAGCCACCATAATGCCCGGTAAAGCCCGCCGAAATTCAGCCACGACCTTACGGAATTGCTTTACTGTGTAAGGCCGGTTCATTGCTTTCAGCACGGCATCGCTCCCGCTCTGCAACGGCAAGTGAACGAAACGAAACACGCGCGATCCAGCGAATTGCTCTGCGATTTTCGGGAGCAGCGCCGCAGCGTGCTCTGGATTCATCATTCCCACGCGGCACAAAAAATTCCCAGGCAACGCATTAATGGCGCGCAACAAATCCACGAGAGTTCGGCGCGGCTTCAAGTCGAAACCCCAGCAACCCGCGTCCTGCGCCGTGAGACGCACCTCAAGCGCGCCGTCAGCAGCCGCTTGCTTCACCTCTCGCACGATTGCGCTCAAGGGAACGCTGACGAGGGGCCCGCGGCTGGCGCGCGTGCCGCAGAACGCGCACGCGCCGCGGCAGCCGTAAGCAATCGGTATCCGCGCGACAAAACCGCGCTTCAACAGCGCCAGCGTTTTCCGCCGGCACGCGATTGCCCGCGCTTCGCTGCCCCGCAAATCAGTCTTCGGCTTGCTCTTGCCCAAAGCCGCAACCACTTTTTCGGGCGATGCTGCGCCGAAGACGAACGCGTCGGGCGCGGCGGCTGCGACTCGCGCGAGATTCATCGCGGGCAGGCAACCGCACACGATGATTTTCTTCGCCGGCTTTGTTTTAGTTTCGGAGAGTTTCTGGAGGTAAGCAACGATTTTTTCTTCAGTCGCGGGTTTGACGCCGCACGTGTTGACAATAAGCACTCGCGCTTTTTCTTCAGAATCCGTTATAGAATAACCGCTTCGTTTTACCAGCGCGGCGAGGAGTTCGCCGTCAGCCTGGTTGAGAGTGCAACCGTAAGTCTTCAAGAAAACGCGTTTTGATTTCATCGCGTTGCTTTAGCGCAAACGAGAATTTTAATGCCACAGGCGAAAAGCGAAGAAAATTAGGGGAAACCGCGACTTGGCTCCGCTGCTTGCGCTAAAAGTCAAGCGAACCCTTCAACCGCTTGAACGGCGCCGCCAAATCGAGTTTCAACGACTCCAGCGAAGAGTCGAGAGAACCCAACGCCTTCTGGTTGCGGCTCACGAAATAAACGACGATGAGCATTATCGCGAGCGTAGTCGCATCCGAGCCGACGAGCACGGAAAGCAATAGGTTGCGCAAGTCGTCAATCAATACGAACGCGAGTATTACCGCCGCGTCAAGAGTCTTCACCGCAAAAACCTCTTAAAATCCTCTTTCTCCTTTTCAAAACCCCGTTAATGCTCTTTTCGCGCTTTTTGTTCTACGCCGTTTGTTTTTGCGCTCTGCCTTTCGCGCGTTACCTTCACGTTTTACCCTTTCGGCTTGCCCGCGACTTTCGCCACCTCGACTTTAGGCTGCGGCTTGCCCGTCAGCCAGTGAGGCGTCATGCTCGGCTCGCGCATATCCTCGATAGGAACGAGAATCGGGCGCAACTCGAACTCCTGGTAATTCGAGTACGCCGCGCCGGCGTGCCAGAATTTGTAAGAACCCCAAGCAATCGCGACAATAGAAGCGATGAGGTACGTGTCCCCGCCAGTAGCGACGAGCTGCAAAAACGCCCAACCACCGACTATCCACGCCGCAACGCCCAACGCGGTGCGCTGGTAAGTAGTCTGCAGAATCAACGAATACTCTTCCACGACTTCATCCTTCGTCTTCGTAATGTTGAACTTTTTCTCGCGCATTTGCTGCGGGCCCCACGCGTCGCGAATCTTCGTGGGCATACCCAAGCGCCTGAAGCCCGGCATCGTGTGGCGCAAAAACATTGAAAACGTGTACGGTTCGTAAGCCATTTTTCATTCACCCAACCAACGCTTAACGTTTTTTCTCGCTTTTTCTCCGCCCTTTTTTCATTTTTCGTTTTTCCGTTTTTTCTCCGCCTTACTTTTCTTCGCTTACATCAATCCCCAACCCTTGTTGAGTAAGTAAGAGCTGTGCGGCACCATCTGCACGGGATCGTGCTCGTAATCGCTCCAACCACCTGAGTAACCGCCCCACGCCTGGGTGTAAAAACGCGAACACAACGCGGCGAGAACAACCGCTCCGAGAGCAACCGTCAAATCCTTAGATTGAGTGTAAAGCGTGAACGCGACGAGAGTGCAAACCAGGAAAACAATGGAAAGAGCGAAATTCTTGTAAACACCATTCATAATGTGCTTGTAATACTCGACGAGCTCCTTGCGCGTGCTTACGCGCCAAAGCGCTGAAGAATCGATGCGGCCTATCCCGCGGTTGTGCGGCTTGCCAGTCCAATCAAGCGCTTCAGCTTCCGGCATGGACTGCCAAACACCGATAGGACTTTTGCGAAGAATGTCATCCAGATACTTCATTTCAAGTCAACCCCAAAACCAAACCAAGTTGTTACTTCCACACAGTAGTTACACAGTTAAAATAGTTAAATCTTCCTCATCGTTTTTTTGACAAAACCGAAAAACTTTTAAGCTAAATATTAATAAGTAAAAATAACGACTAAGAGCTGGTTTTATTCATGGATGATGAAGAAAACGGAACGGCGGTTAAAAGCAGGAAAACTGGCGCGGCAGCTGGCGGCGGGGCGGTTCGGAAAGTAAAGCAAGCGTCGTTTTTGGACGCGCGCGACTATAGATTGCTTTACGAACTCGATGTCGACTGCAGACAGCCTTTGACGAAACTGGCTGCGAAACTCGGCATTTCCAAGCAGCGCGTCGCATACCGAATGGCGCGGCTTGAGGAAAACGCGATTATTTTGGGTTATAGAACTATGATTGATTCTTCCCGACTCGGGTTTCTGCAAATAAGGGTTTACGTGCGGTTGCGGCGCGCCAACGAGGCGGTTACCCGCAAAATCCTTGATTTCTTGAAGGCACAAAAGAAGGTGTGGGCGTTGGTGCGGATTACCGGACCGTCGGACTTCGTTTTCGTCGTCGGAATCAAGCGGCCAGTAGAGTTTCACGCTCTTTGGCGCCAGGTTGAGGACAAATTCAAGCAATACATTGCGGGCGCAAAGATATCGATTTACTCGCCGGTTTACCACTTCGCGAAAGCCTACCTAATCGGCATTACGGACGAGACTAGACCGCGCGTGATCGGCGGCGAACCAGTCGAGGTAGACGAATTGGACTTAAAGATTTTGGACCTAATTTCAGCTAACGCGCGCTTGTCCGCGGTTGAAATAGCGAGCAAAACGGGAGTCGACCCGCAAACGGTTTCCTCGCGCATCAGGAAGCTTCAGGACACGGGCGTTATCCAAGGCTACCGGGCATCTATTGACGTGGACAAGCTGGGATTCGAATTCTACAAAGTGGATTTCGCGTTGGCCAGCACGGTTGACAGGGAAAAAATCCGTGAATATTGTCATCTAAATTCGAACATTTACCAAGTCAATGAAACCATCGGCGGAGCGGATTTGGAAGTCGAGCTGCACGTAAGGAGCTTGAAAGAACTGCTAGAAAAAATAGAGGGTTTGAAGAACGCTTTTCCCAATACGATAGAGTCTTTCGAGCAGTACCGCTTGTGGGGAGAAGAAAAAATGGTTTACTTCCCCGAGTGAACTTAGCGCGTTTCAAAGTCCGCCGCATTTCGCGGTTCAGAAACGCCGGCTTCTCTACGCTGCCTGTAACGCGGGTTGCGGAAATTGTTTTGTTTTTCGCAGTTTAGGTACTACCGACGTTTTCGTTAATTCGGGCGTTGCCGCATTAACCGCGTTGATTATTTTCACGGCAGCTTGAAACAAACTTCCAGAGGGCAGTTCGCCGCGTTGTTGCGCCCGCAGCACGTGCAAAAGCGACGGCGTCGCCAAAGCGAAGCTTTTAACGACATCATCGGGCGTCTTGCCTTTAGCGTTGATTTTTTCAATAGCCTTACCGGTTAGCATGTCTCCGACGTGAATCGTGTTTTCCGCTTTATCGCTCAAATACGGTTCCGGCCTCGCTTTGCGAGAGAGTTTCGCAGTCGCATTCAGCGTGGCGTAGTTCAAACCGGTTTCGGCGCTGCGCGTGAAAGTAAACCCTTGTCCCTCCAGTTTTTTTGGTCCGGGGCGCAACGCGTTCAAAAACCAGCTCTTCGCTTTCCGAGTGTTAGGCGCTGCCGAAAAATCCAGTTTAGCTGGTTCCGCAACTCGCAACCCATGCTTACGCGCGAGATTTTCAGCTGCGGCATTGAAAGCGTCTTCCCGCGCGTGCTGAACGCGAAGCCCGGGCAGCAACGCGTGAGCCATATCCTGCCTAGCGTACTCGAGCGCCAGTTCCTCCATTTCTCTCCTCGTTTCGTTAAAAAAGCGTCGCTTCTGAATCCAGCCTTTGACTCCGCCGCTCGCGGCGAGTTCCGACACTTTTTCGCGGGCGCGCGCCTTAATCAAGCGGTTTACTGACGCTGGAAGAAGCTTGAGCAAATCGTTCCTGAAACGCGAACCGCCTTTAGCTTCCGCTTCTCTAATCAACTGCATTCCTCTCTGGAATTCCAGCGTTTTCTGCAAGTCGCTCCAGCGGCCGACGAATATTTTGTCGCTAGGCAAACCCAGCGCGTTAACGGTAGCGTTAATCGCAGCTATTTTCTGCTGAGTCTCGTTTTCAACTGCAGCCGCTGCTTCCGCCTCGCTTTCGCCTAAAAGCAGACGGCGGTTGAGTTTCGCTATCTCGTCAGCAACGTGAAACTCGATTTTTGGCACGCTAGACATGCTGCCGAAGGTTTCAGCGAGAGACAACACTGATAGCGGAAAGTCTATTGGAAGTTTTGGCGGCGGTGCTGTGTCACGCTTTCTTTTGCTTGACGAAACGCCTACCGCCATGCGCACCGGCCCTTCCACGCGAATCGGCGTTGCCAACGCAGTTTCCGCAACGCCGCTCGGCGCGCCGGGCAGAAGATTTAAAGCGCGCAGCGCGAAAGCACTCGATTGAACCGGTTTTCTTGATTCGGCAACTCTGGCGTCTGCTACTGCCTCGCTAAAACCACCAGCGTCTAGCACTAGTGACTTCGGAATAACCCCCAGGATGGCCGCGTCAGAAAGAGACAAGCCCGCGGTTTTAAGCAAGTCGTCTATTCGTTGCGCGTTTCCGTTTTCAACCGCCCGCTTCAAACTCCGCCTGAATTTCGAGTTCAACCGCAGTTCGCGCAAAGCTAAGAGTCCGAATAGCGTGCCTGAAAGCAGTAAAGGTATGACTGCTCCGCCGACGGCGCCGCCGACTCTTTTAGCGGCAGTAAGCGCGTCAAGCTGTTTTTTCAGTTTCTGCATTTTTTCAGGCGTCGTCTGCGCCAACACCGAGTTTTTGTCTGCCTTGACATGAGGCGGCGCTATCTCATCAAATTTTTTTGAAAACGCCAGCGCCGCAAAAAACGGCGAAGCGCGTGTTTTCCATTCGTCTCCGTTCGGGCCTCTGCCTACGGTGTGCCACCAGCGTCCTTGTTCAGAAGTTTTTTCGTTGTAAAGCAACGCGTCATTGTAAACGTCAGCCAACGCTCTAATCTGTTGCGGCGTTAGAAAGCGGTTCAAGACGCGTTTAAGCGCCGAACCGTCGTATTCTACTTTGATTATTTTGTCCTGCGGGCCGCGTATATCCTTGTAATGCGGACCGGGAACGTAGTAATAAAAAACGCCCGACTCGGTTGTAGAGTTCAACTGTTGAACCATTTCCTCGGCGGTTGTAGGCAACTCCGGCATTTTGTCGAGAGCGGGCCTGAACTTCAGTTTGTCAGACTCCCAGGCTTTGCGCATGGTAGTAACGTAATTCGTGGCGCTGCCCCAGTGCTCGCTGTACTCGTCCTGTTGCTTTAATTGAGCTTTGAATCTTTTGGCTCCAAGCGTCGCTCCTCCAGCTATAAAAATAGTTGCTAGAGTGAACAAACCGGTTCGCACTACGGGACGCCACCTGATTTTGCGCGCCCAGTTAAAAAGCGGTTTGCGCTTTATTCCAATCGCGCTGCCTCGCGGTAAATTCGCTTCGCCTAAAATTGCTTCCCTAGCAGGCATAATTAATTTCGGCGCGCGCACGCTTTTATGCCCTTGCTTTTCAGCTTCTTATTCAGCGCTCGCGAGCTTCGCTTCACCGCTTCGAAAGTATTTAAATAACCGCGCAGCCATAACGATTGCCTGCGAATGCTTAACGGTGATGACTAGATGCCGAAACACAAGGAAAGCTCGAAATGCGAGCGCTGCGGAAAACCGCATTACTACTTCGAGCCGTGCGACTACTGCAAGAAGCGCGTCTGCCGCGCGTGCCAAAAGAGCAGCAAGAACGCGAGCAAGACGAAGCGCATCGCAATCTGCAAGACGTGCTGGTGCGCTTCGAAAAAACGCAAATCCTTCCTTGCAGCGTAAGAAATATCATAGGCGGAGGCGCTGTTTTTTGCTTGAAGAAATCGCGCCGAACGCGTTCCTTCTCCGCGGCTGGGCTACGCAAAACGACATTTCATCGAACTGCTATTTCCTATCCAGCGGCGACGGACTCGTTTTAATCGATTGCGGGAACGCGAGCGAGCGAACCAGCCGCGAAATCAAAGCAGCTGAAAAAGAACTCGGCGGCGAAATCGCGGCAGCGTATTGCACGCACGGCCACTTCGACCACGCCGGCGGAGCTAAAACCATCAACTCTAAAACACCTGTTTTCCTCAGCGAAAAAGATTTTTTCTTGATTCCGAACGAGGATAACGCGCGTTTCAAGCCGTTGAAAGAAAAGAAAATACGGTTTGGAAATTTCGCTTTAGACGTTATTTCAACGCCGGGACACTCGCCAGGCAGCGTCTGTTTTTGGGACGAAAAGCGCCGCACGCTCTACAGCGGCGACACGCTTTTCGCGGCAGGCGCCTTCGGTCGCACCGACCTCCCGGGCGGAGACGAAAAAGAATTGTTTCGTTCTCTCAACGAAATCAAAAAATTGGGTTGGCGCGTGTTGTGCCCGGGACACGACGAAGTCGAGCGAAGCGAACGAGCTGAACGCGGCGAACGAAAGCATTAAAGCTCCGTCGAGTTTAAAAAAGAGCGGCGACTAAAACGTTGTCCTAGTTTTTTGATTTTTGAAGCTCGCTTTCGTCGTTTCGGTGGGATTGCATTGCAGAACGAATTCATTCCGTGGGTTGAGAAATACCGGCCGCACAAACTGAAGGACGTCATCGGACACGATGCGATAACGAAGCGGCTCGAAGCATTCGTCAAATCGAAAAATCTCCCGCACCTGCTTTTCTGCGGTACGCCGGGCAGCGGCAAGACCGCGTGCGCGCTCGCAATGGCGCGCGAACTCTACGGCGACGCCATCGGGCAATGCTTTCTCGAATTAAACGCGAGCGACGAGCGCGGAATCGACATCGTGCGCGGAAAAATCAAGGACTTCGCGCGCACTCTCCCGTTGAGCGACGTTTCGTTCAAACTCATTCTCCTCGACGAGTGCGACGCGATGACGAGCGACGCGCAGCAAGCGCTGCGGCGAACGATGGAACAATTCTCGGGAAATACGCGCTTCGTTCTCAGCGCTAATTATTCTAGCCGCATCATCGAACCCATTCAAAGCCGTTGCGCCGTATTCCGCTTTCCTCGCCTTGCCGAGCCAGACGTGCGCAAAATCATTGACAGAATCATGGATGCGGAAGGACTCAAGCTCGACGAAAAGGCGGTCGACGCGGTTGTTTACGTAGCGGACGGGGACGCGCGCAAAGCGATTAACGTCTTGCAAGGCGCGAGCGGCCTCGGCGAAAAAAAAGTTAGCGAAGACGACGTGTTCAAGGTCGCTAGCCGCGCGCGGCCGAAGGAAGTGGGCGAAATGGTTCGCTTCGCATTGAAAGGCGATTTCTCTAAAGCGCGGACGCTCCTCGACGATTTGATGATTCGCTACGGCTTGAGCGGCGAAGACGTGATAGCGCAAGTCTAC
>JAZDKN010000170.1:0-2219 GCA_043803065.1 Microcaldota archaeon | reverse complement strand
AATTCGCAAGGACGGCAGGATTCCGCACGCGTCGCGCGCGGCGGTCGAAGCGCTCGTCGTCGAAGCAAAGAAGAAAGCCAAGACGCTCGACAACGCGGACGCTGCTCTCACGCTGCGCTTTCGCGAGCTCAGCGGCGTCATCCGCCTAGCGGGCGATATAGCGAACGACGCGGGCGCGCCCCTACTCGAAAGCGAGCACGTCGAGCAGGCGATTCGCCGCGGGAAATCCGTAGAGGAACAATTGCGCGACAAGTACGGTTCCGTATTCGGCGGCGCGGCCAGCGAATTCAGCCGCTCGCAGCCTCGAGGCGAGCAAAAGGAAATCAGTTAAGCCTCGCCAAACCGAATACTTTTTGGCTAAAGCACATCACTGCTGAGCGCCGCCGCTATTCTGTTTTTCACTTGCGCCGAACTGGTTTAGGCTGCGGCTTCGTTTGCGGCTGCGGCGCGGACTGCGTTTTCTGCGGAATCAGCGGCTCTAGATGGTTTCCCACGCCGATTAGCAGCGCGCTCAATACGGCGTAAGCAACGCTTTTCATTATCCACGTTGTGCCCGCGTTGGGATTGTAAAGCGCGTCATGCACTCCCAAAATCAGCGTTGCGAGCGTGATTACCATGAACAAAATGCCGGGGTAGGAAAGCAGCTTCGGAAGCATGCGCGACTGATTCGCCTTG
Source organism: Microcaldota archaeon (assembly GCA_043803065.1). Taxonomy (GTDB): domain Archaea; phylum Micrarchaeota; class Micrarchaeia; order Norongarragalinales; family Norongarragalinaceae; genus CAITNU01. The sequence goes on along the minus strand of JAZDKN010000170.1, from coordinate 1,544 downwards.
CGCTTCACGTCGTCGGCGTAAAACAACAGCAGCAACGCGATAACGCCGTGAACCCCGGCGCGCATCGCCAGCGTGTTCGAGTAATCGTTTGCCGCGAAAAAGTAGTTCGCGAGAGCAATCAGCCAAAACAACGCGCCGGAAACCGTGAGCATCGAAGCCAAACGGTTTTTCTCCTTGTCGAAACGCAGCGAAGCGAATCCGAGCAAACCGTAAAGCGCCGCGCCGATGAGCCACACGAACGAAGAACGGTAATTAGCCGCAGTCACGCTCGCGTTGCTGGTCAGCGAATCGAAACCGAAGATGAATATCGCGGTAGCGGATAAAACGAACAACGCTCCGAACAACTGCAGCGCGCCGGAAAACAACGATTCGGCGGTCCCGAGTTTTTTGCTCAGCGAGTCGGCGAGATAAAAAGCGGCAACGCCCGCAGCCGTGAAAACTATTGCGTCAAGCACGCTCCAAACGAGCGGAGTCCATTCGCGCGTCGCGCCCCACGAGCCCCAAGAATTCGCCAAAATCATTATCGTTGAGACGAGCAGCATTATGAACGCGGAAAACAACAGCACGCCGCCGACTGCGTAAAGCAAGTACTTGCTCCACACCGCTTCTTCACCGTAGCTTGCTTGCGCTTCAGTGATTTTCTTGAACGCGAACGCGGCAACGCCTCCAAACAAAATCGTTTCAATAATCCACTCGTAAGAAGCAGCAGCGCCGCTGAAAACCATTGCGCCCGCGCCGGTAACGAAAACGCCTAAAGCGAACAACGCAGTGAGAAACGCCGCAGGCGTGAGAACGACGTAAACAAGCGATTCCTCCTCGTCCTCGCGTTTTCTAACGAACTCTCCAGCCCAAACCGACGCGCCGCCGATTACGGCCATCAACACGCTTTCGATAATCCAGCCGTACAATTGCGTGAAAGTCGGCGCCACGGTTGTTTCGCCTACGCCTTTAAACGTAAGCGCGTCGTGCAAACCGAACAAGAATATCGTTACGCTCATGAACAACAGCACGGTACCGATTATGTACAAAAGCAGAGCGAGCAAGGAACGCGTTTTTTTCGACAACTCGTAAATTATGACTAGCGCGGAAAGAAAACCAAGCGGCAGCGCAATCCAGCCAGCAAGCGAATTAAAGTAATTGAAGACATGGTAAGTCGGCTCGTTGTATTGCGTAGGCATGGGAGGCGTTATGTAACCGCCAGCGGATTGTCCGCCTTGCCCAACCGGATAATAAGCTTTTTCGTTCATTCCGCCGATCGCGTCGCTTCCGGAAGAATAACTGGGCGCGGCAGTCGACGTTCCGGCGAAAAGCCCGCCCCTCAGCAAAACGCCTGCCGCGATGAAAACGATTACTAGCAGCACTGCTCCTAATCCGAGTGCGAGGACAGAACGATTCTCCATACTCAAATCACCTTTTGCGGAAGTGCGGCATGCGCACCGAAAACGCCGCTTTCTATCAGTGCACAAGGGTTATTAAAAACCGCGCAAAACTAGTGCACAAGGGTTATTAAAAACCGCGCAAAACTTCAAGCGAAAAACTTAAAG
>JAZDKN010000169.1:0-3276 GCA_043803065.1 Microcaldota archaeon | reverse complement strand
CTGCCGATGCTGATTAAAACCGCTGCAAGCGCAAAAAGCGAAAGCGAACTCAGTTTCGCTACAGAATTGCCTGCGCCGAAAAAATCGACGACGGAAACGGGAAAAGCACCTGAAACCGGCAGCGGCTCGAAGGATTACTGGTTCAGGTTGACGGTGAAAGTGCCGGACAAGGATTCGAAAGACTCGAAGGCGACGAAATTAATGTCCACAGCTTGCACGCCAGTTACTGTGCGCGCCGCGACGGCTGCGCCGGGAACGCCAACTACGCCGACTTCAACGAGTCCAACTGGATCCGCTGGCGAGTTTTCGTTCTCGTCACTTAATTTCCAAAGCGTTACTACGAGCGAAGTCAAGCTTTCAGGCGCGTTCGCAGACGCAAAAAGCCAGTTGGCTACCTACTCGCTAGAGCTTTACGCGCAGCCAGGCAGTTATGAGGAAAGAATTAGTTTGCTTGCTGCGCCGTTAGACAAAAAGCCTACAAAAGACATTATTTCGAGCGCGGGACAGTTCGTGATTTCGTTGGCTGATTTGAGCAAGGTAAGCGAGTACATGACTAAACTGAAGAACGAGGGCGGAACTGTTTCATCTATTTATGCGAAGATTACGGCGTTCGACAAAGACAACAAGGAAATAGGTTCTTTGACGACTTCGGACGCGAAGAAAGCGTTTGCAGACGCGTTCGGAATTGCGGTTGAAGAAGCGCCTTCCGCACAAGGCGGGGACGGCAGCGTAACATACATTACGCCTAAGAAAGTCAAGATAAGTTTGTCTTACCCGGCTTCGCCGGCTTCCAAATTGTTCAAGCTCGGCGGCAAATATTATATTGTTAAACTGATGCACATACACATCAAGGAAGCCGGATTTTATAGGTATACATTGCCTCTTCACGCGAGTCAACCAGTCGCTATCCTAGAGGTTTGGGGTCAAGAGTTTGGGTCGAGTTACCATTATGCTTGTCTTCCAGGATGTAATATACAGGGTAGTTGGGGAACAGAAATATTTGAAACGAAAAATGCAAAACTAGCAAAAGGAGACGCGTGTACGTGCTCCGAAGCAAACATTAAATTGAAAGTGCTCAACTTGAAAGGCGTTGGAAGAACTGGAACCAAACAAGGCCGTATATACACGGCTGGCGGAATAGAACTCGAAGTTTGGATAGACTAGACAACGCGCTTTTAGAACTGCTCAATAAGAGTAGTCCTTAAAAACTCTTTCAGCGTTTCTTTCTTCATGCCCACGCCGCGCGCCGACCGCGAAAAATACTCGCAAGGCAAAAGCAAGTTCTCCGCAGTCACAGGCGCCGGTGACACTAAAGGAACCAGCAGCGGCAGAAAACCTCCAGCTCCGTCTTCGTTATACAAGGACTCGCTTTTGAAGAAGCGCGCGGGCGACAAGACTGTTGCGGCAGCCGAAGCCGAAGCCCGAGAAAAAGCGCGGAAGCCGTTCTTCGTTTCGTTCACGAAATCTTTTTCCCGCATGTTCCCCGGAATGGGCCGCGGAACGGCGTTCACGCCGGAAATGGCTGACGCGATCTCTTTCTTGGGTTGGGACATAACGGCTGAAGAGTATTATGCGGCGTATAAATCGATTTTCCTCGTTGGCGTTATTCTCGGCGCGGTGGCAGGCGGAACGCTTTACTTTGTTTTGCAGAGCTATCTCGGCATCGACCAAATGATTGCTATGGCCGTCGCCGCCGCGTGCGTTCTCGCGCCCTTGGGCTTCGCCTTCGTTTACTCTAAAATGCCTTTCAGCGCCGTCGAACGCGAAAAAATGATGGCTCTCGCTTACGTCCCGGAAATAATCAATTACTTGACGATGAGCCTGCGCTTGAACCCGAATTTGGAGAAAGCCGTCGAGTACGCTGCAGCGCACGGCTCCGGCAAACTCGCGGAAGAATTCAACAAAATGGTTTGGGACATTCAAATCGGCCAGTATTTAAGCGTGGAAGAGGCTCTCGACGCGATGGCTTACCGTTGGGGCGCTTACAACGAAGACTTCAAGCACGCGTTGATGCTGTTGCGTGCGAGCGTGCTCGAACCAGACAGGCCGCAGCGCGAGAAAATGCTGGAGCAAGCGAGCGCGGACGTCGTTGAAGGAACGCGCGAGAAAATGGATTTGTACGCTCGCAAACTCCATCAACCGACCGTATACCTATATTATTTCGGCATCTTGCTGCCGTTGCTGCTCGCGATTATTCTTCCTCTCGGAGGAAGCATGAGCGGCATGCAGTTGGCGAAGCCGGAATACATTTTCGCGGCGTACTGCTTTGTTATCCCGTTAGGCGTTTGGCTGTTCGGGAAAAACATTCTCGCGGGACGGCCGCCGACTTACGTTCCGCCCGACATTCCCCGCGATTTCCCGGGAGTGAAAATCAACGGCGGACTCAAAGTTCTCGCGATAGTGTTGTTGCTCGCGCTTCCCGCGCTCGGTTACTTGACGGACCAAGGCGAAACGCAAGGCTGGGTTAACGTTGTCGCGGTGCCGTTGAACGGCGCGTTGAAAGGCGTGCTCGGCGATTCTTTTCTTTTCCCGGGAATGAACGAGAACAGCGAATTCGTTATTTCAGGCACGCTCGGCTCGATCGAGGCTTGGCAGAACCGCGAAGAAGAAATAGCGAAGTTACCGCACTTGGGCACGCTGCCGTTTTTGGGCGACGTTTACAAGGATTATGGTTTGTTCGTCGGATTGTTCACGATTTTCGGTTGCCTTATCGCAATCGCCGTTTCGGTTTCGCTTTGGCTTCGCGCGGAATACGCGGACCGCAAGCGCGCGCAAGACGAAATCCGCTCTATGGAAACCGAATTCCAGGACGCGCTTTACGTACTCGCATCGCGCATGGGTGAAAACAAGCCGGTAGAGGAAGCGTTGCACAGCGCCGTGCAATTCCTGCCTAAAAGCAAGGTCGCTCACGACGTTTTCGCGCGAGTGCTTGATAACATCACGACCATGGGAATGACGCTCGACGCAGCTATTTTTGATGAAACGTTCGGGGCGATGCGGAACCTCCCGTCGCGCGTGATTGCGAGCGGAATGCGTTTCCTCGCGGATTCTGTTGAACTCGGAGTCAACGTGGCGGCGCGCTCGCTCATAACGCTCTCGCTGCAAATGCGCAACGCGAAGAAAATCGACGAGTCGCTGAAACGCCTGCTCGAGGACGTTACGACGATGCTTAAAACGATGGCGACTTTCGTCGCGCCCATCGTGCTCGCGGTGGTGAGCGCGATGCAGAAAATGATTTTGTCGAGCATAGCTCAAAGCGGCGCGAACGCGGCGGAA
>JAZDKN010000168.1:0-8149 GCA_043803065.1 Microcaldota archaeon | reverse complement strand
CGCGCTCGGCAAGCTCGGCGGATTCAAGCGCTAGTTGCGCTAATTTTTCCTTGTTTTATCAGACGGGTTATGCCCAAAGCTATTTTCTTGGCGACGTTTGGACTTAAATATCCGAATTTTCTACTTTCGCCGACATCGTAGTGCCATCCTGAAAACGGTTGGGTTTCTTCCTGTTTTTGTTTTGCTTCCCATTCTTCAATTTTCAAGCGGTGCGGATAAATTCGCGTCGGTTTTCTACCTGCTTTTGAGTCGTAGTAAACAATTGCCGGCAGTTCTATCGCAAGAAACGCTCGTTCCCATCGGCATATTGCATACTCGAAATTCAGTACTTTTCTTCCACGCGTTTCAACCGGTTCTTTTGCGAACCTAAATTTTTGAACTGGTTTTTCTTCTGGACGGTGTATTCCAGCGTTGTGTAGTTCGACGACTATTGCTTGCTGGTTGTTTTTCTGTAGCCACCCGACGTGGCCGTCTCCCAAGTATTCTACTTGCATTCCTCTTCCGCGTTTCACGCCAGGTTCTTCGGCTATTATCTTCTTCAAATCGAATTTGGGTTTTCCTGGCGGCTTATAGTCGTACAAATCGAGCAATTCAACTTTATGGCCTAACGTCTCCAACTCTTTTTTCAATGGTTTGGCTAGCGCCCATGCTGGGCTTTCAGCCAAGTGCCTGCGCGTGAGAATTATGTGTGCCACGTAAAACAAGTGTTTTTGCTGCCTTATTATTTTATTGCTCTTTCTCCTTTGGCATCGGGTTTAAAATTCACGGCGGCGTTAAATGCAGTCGTGGACTTGCGAGCGTTTTTCAAAAAAATCCCGTGGGCGTCGCTACTGCTCATCGCGCTGATATTAGCGTCTTACGCTTACTTCGTCGCAGAACCGTACGCTTCCGAAACAGCGCTCGGCACTCTCGGCTTGAGTCGATTCAACTTGCTAGGCATATTCACTCACGAGTTCATGCACCAAGGCCTGCACCACTTGCTCTCGAACCTCCTACCTTTGCTGACGTTCGCGATTCTACTTGAAAGCGCAATGAGCGCTGGCGGCGTGCTCACTATATTCTTCGCTGCAGGCGCGGCTGGCGGACTCGCGTACTTGTTCTTCGACCAAGGCGCGCTCATCATCGGCGCGAGCGCCGCGAGTTCGGGACTAATGGCTGCCGCAACCGCGCTCCGCCCAAAACAAGCAGTTGCCTTAGCGCTCCTCGCGTGTCTTATAGCTGTTTTCGTCATCGGGCCAGTAAGCGATTACTTCACGACCGCGCGCAAAACGCAGGTGCAGCAAGACGTTGCTTCGCTTTCAAACCAAACAACGCAAACGCAAGCGCAGTTTCAAGAAGTGCAAACGAACGTGAACCAAACGATTTCTCGCGTTTCAGAACTCGAGCAGCAAGGCAAAACCGCGGAAGCCGAGCGCGAGCGCGCGATTCTCACGCAGCAACAAGCGGCGCTGGCTGCGGCTCAGAAAGCTGCGGATGAAGCGAACGCGTCGCTTGCCGCAGCGCAGCAGAAAGCCGCCGAGTTGGCGCGAGGTGAAGAGCAAGCGAGCGCGCCCATTAGTGCGATTCCGCACGCTGTTGGCGCGCTCGTCGGACTGCTTTTGGTAATCGCTTTCAGGAAGCAAGACGTTGACGATAACATGCGCTCGTTCAAAGAATGGTTTTCGCGGTTGCGGGAACGCGCAAGCGGAAACCGTTGAGCGTTTAAAAACGCGTTGTGGTGTTTTGCTTTGGATTTGATTTTGCTTTTGCGGCTCGCGGCCGCGCTCGCCGGCACAAGCGCTGCAGCGTGGCAGGACGCACGCACGAGCTTCATCGACGACAAAATTACGTTAAGCATGATTGCAGTCGGCGCTGCGTTGTGCGTTTTCGAGGCAGTGCAAGCAGTTGACAAGACGCCGTGGCTTTGGGTTGCGGCAGTCGCGCTCGCGATAGGCGCGATAGGCTACGCTGCGTGGCGCGCGGGACAATTCGGAGGAGGCGACGTGCTTCTGTTCATCGGACTGCAATTGCTGCTGCCTTTCAACCCTGTTGCGACGGTGCCTTACCCGTTCGTTGTTTCAGTTCTCGTCGCCGCATCGTTCTTCGGTTCGGTTTGGACTGCGATTTGGTACGCTAAGCGGTTGCGCGAGGAACGCGCTCTCGACACAGGCAAAAACGTTTTGTGCATAGCCGCGCTCGCGCTGGCGGCGTTCGCCTTCGCTTGGGCGTCTCTTTCTCTCGCGCAAACGGTTTTCTTCGCAGCGCTTTTCGCGAGCGCCTTCTTTTTGTCGCTTTACAAGCGCGAGATTATGGCGCGAGTGATTGTGAAGCGGATTCCGTTGAGCGAAGTCGAAGACGAGGATGTTCTCTCGCTCGACGAGTTGCCGAAACGCCTGAGTTCTTACGCGATAGGCAAGGTTTTGACGAAAGCTGAAGTCGCGAAGCTGCGGAGAATCGGGCGCAAGGAAAAAATAAGGGTTTGGCCTGTTTGCAAGGAGTTGCCGCGCTTCGCGCCCTTCGTTTTGGCTGGACTGCTTGCGTGCCTTGCGGTAGGCGACTTGGTATTGTTCGTTTTGACGCACTGAATGCAGTGAAGTCCGACTCCTGTTCCGCCAGCTGTTCCGACGGCTTTACGCCGATTGTTTTCCGCCGATTTTTTTTGGGGGGCAGAGTGGAGCGTTTGTTCTGGCGGGGGGATTTACAAGTAGTCTTTAATGATTTTGCGGGCTTTAGCGTTGTCGGTCGTCGAAATCGCGTCGAGTCCTTCCCCGTTGTAATGGCTTATCGAGAAAGCGTTCGTCACGTTTATTCCCTTGTCCGCCAGCAAGCGGCAGACTTTAGCGAGTTCGCCCGGCGTGTCCTTCGTGCGCACGACGAGAACGTCGGAACCCATTACTTTAAAGCCGTTTTTGCGCAGCGCTTTGGCCGCCTTTAACGCGACGCGCGGTTCGAGCACGACGTGGATTATGGCTTGCTTCGAGCGCGTTACGTCCACGAAAATAGTTTGAATGTTCACGTGCGCTTTGCCGAGAGTCTCGCTGACGTCCGCGAGCAACCCCACCCTGTCGTTCTCCACTAAAGTTAACTCTTTCATTTTGAATCCCCGTTCAAGCTTAGGAAAGGGAAGGAATTAAAACTTTCGTTTTCAGTTTTCAGCTTTTCAGCCAGCGAGGAAGGCGGCGAAGACGCTCGCGAAGCACGCGACTGCAATCAAGCCCGCGAGCTTGCGCCTGAACCGCCCGCTTTTGACAGAAAACGCGGCGAGCGCTGCTTTCATCATGACTGAACCAATCGAAGCGAATGCGAGCGAGTAGAGCGCGGTTTGCAGTGAAAGCGTGCCGGTATTGTAAGCGTAGGCGACTGCGGCGTAGACCGAAGTCGAGGAAACGAGCCCGCTGAGGAATGAAAACGCGACTGCGCCCAACGGCGATTGCTGTAGCGTGCCGAACGCGAGCGAGACAACGAAAAACACGATCGCAAACTCAAGTGAAAAGCGCAGGGACAATGCGCGCTGCCCCAACGCGAGTTCCTCGTTCCAGTGCAGCGATTTCAAGGAAAACCAAGCGGTTACGGCGTAAAGAACGGCGAACGCCGCGATTATAGGTAATGCGGTTTGAAGTAGCGTTAAGCTAACTAAAGCGATTACGAGCGCGTTTGACAACGTTGATGCGAGTGCGGCTGCCGTTATCGCGGTGAAGAGCACGCGTTCGTTAGCGGTTTTCTTTACGAAAACGGCAGTAGTCGCAAGCGAGGAAACGAATCCGCCGAGGAATGCAGTGTAAAAAACGGCTTTGGTTTTGTAGTATTTAGCTAGAAGGTGGCCAGTGAACGAAATCGCGCTGACTGCGACTACGATGAACCAAAAGTATTGGAGGTTCAAGCCCAAGCCGAGAACGCTGACTTCGCGCGCTGGCAGTTGCGGGTAAATGATGAAAGCGATTACTATGAAGAGCAGCAAGTCGATGAGTTCCTGCTTCGTGAGCGTTTCGCCGAGTTCTCGCAACTCTTTTTTCTCGACGAGGAGGTAAACGCACGCTATGGCTGCGACGCCCGCTTCAAGAAACAAGTGTCTGCCGATTAGCGTGCCGAGAAAGAAAGCGAGCGGAATGACAAAAGTCGTCGTCAAGCCGAGCGACATTCTCCCGTAATAACTGTAGCGCACGCGGAAGAAGTAGTAAAGCGCGGCGAGAACGAAAGCGCCGGCAAAGCCCGTGCCCACCGTAATCCAACCCAGCGGGTTTTGGGCCGTGAAATAACTCAAGAGGAAGCCGAGGAACGAGACGAGCGCGAAAGTGCGCGTTCCGAGGACGGGCGTCTTTCGTCCTCGCTCGCGTTCCAAGCCGATGAGTCCGCCTACTGCGAGCGCGAGTGCGGACAACGCGATGAATTCCAGGACCATCAAATCACGAACCGCGAATTCGAATTATCAAATCACGACTTAAGTAAGCGGAGCGAATTTAAAAAAGCGAAAGAAAACAAAGCGAATGCAAACAAAGCGAAACAAACAAAGCAAAAAATTCAATCGCGTTGTCAAACGCGTTTCCTGCCTTCGGCGTGCACGGCGTCAGCGATTTTGCGCACTCGCGCGATTGCCGCAGCGCCTCCGGCGCCGCGCGCTTCCCCCTCGCCTTCCTCGAACGCGTTGCCCACGTGCAACCCGTGCGCGCCAGCCTTTATCACGCCAGTCGCGTGCTCGGCGTTCTTGACTCCGCCAGCGTAAAAATAAAGCATTTCGTCTCCGTTTCCGGCGGCGCACATTTTGCGAATCGCGCTAATCATTTCGCTCGGCGCAGGGCTCGGCGCCCCGCTCCCGCTGTCCGTGATGAAAACGCGCGCCCCCAAATAACGCGCCGCAAGCGCGCAAGCGGCGGCTAGATCCGCACGATCTCGCGGGACCGCGTTCGCGTTCCCGATCCAGCCGACGGCGCGCCCTGGCTCGAGTATCACGTAACTCGTCGGAATCGCTTCGATTTTCATGCGCGCGACTACGGGCGCCGCCTGGATTTGCGCTGTGCTGAGCCAGTAAACGTCGCGCGAGTTAAGCATTTGCATGAAGTAAACCGCGTCCGCTTCCGGCGTCAAGCCGCCCGGCGAGCCCGGGTAGAGGACGACGGGGAGTCCAGGCGCGTTTTCCTTGATTTGCTTGACGGTTTCGTCGAGGACGCCGCCTTGCACTCCGATGCTTCCGCCGACGAGTATGACGTCCGCCCCGCCTTCGTAACTCGCGCGCGCGACAGCCGCGCCTTTCTCGAGCGGCAGCTTGTCGGGATCGATGAGCGAGAAAAGCATCGCGCCTTGGCTAGCGAGTTTTTCGCGGTAGTACTTCATCGTTTTTCCTTCACGCAACGCAACCACCTTTTTAGTCAAGAATTATCGGCGAAGGGTTTTATTAAGAGCGCTGGCGCACGCGCTTAGCTAGCGCAGCCACTTTTTTCTTTAACTGCGCTTCGCTTCCAGTATTGCTTGTCTTCAAGTCAGCGTCGGCGACGCATTCAGCGATTCCCCAGCCAGCGCCCTTCGCTTCGCGCGCTTCGCTGCGCTTGAACGCCGCGAGCGACGCGACGCGTTCGTTCTCGCGCATGCGGCGCTTCGCTCGGCGGTAGCGCGCGCCAATCGGCGCGGTAACCGCGATTAAAACGAATTTTTTGAATGCTCTCCGGAAGACGCGGACCTCGTCGAGATTCCGGAAGCCTTCAACGACGGCTGTTTTAGCTTTGGCTTTCTTTATTCGCGCGACGAGGCGCTTCGCCCAAATGCCGTCACCGAATTTTTTCTTTTCCTCTGTGCTGAGTTCCTGCAATGCCTCGCGCGTTACCACCCGGTTTTTCTTTTTCAACGCAAAGCGCACTTCGTCGCCTAGAGAGAAAGCGCGGCAGCGCAGCGTTTTCGCTGCGTAGCGCGCGGCAGTGCTTTTGCCGCTAGCGAAGAGCCCAGCGAAGCCGAGAACGAGTTTCATTAAGTTTTCATCACCAAGTGTTTTACAAGCTCGCGTTTAAATGCAAGCAGCCTGCGCCTGCTTTCTGCGAGGTTTTTTAAGTGCGTTCGCAAGTACGAAACCGGCTGCCGCGTTATTCGCTTCCTTTCTTTCACTGGAGCGTTTGCAATCCGCCTGAATCGCCGCAGGCTTCTGTTTCCGAAGTATAATTTTGTTTCTATATCGCTCATCAAACTTCCAATCGTCCCGTGCGGCCAATTCAACCTCATAGGAAAGGCGTTCAAATGTATTTCGTGTTTATTGCAAAGCTCGCTGATTTTATTATCTAATCGCGAACCTATTCGTTTATTCAAAACTTGTGGCGGCACCACCGCTATTTCTGGCAAAGAAGCTCCTCAAGGGTAAGCGCGGTTTATCACGCGCGGAAACGGAATCGCGTCGCGAATGTGCTCGAGGTCAAGCATCCACTTGACGAGTCGCTCGATTCCGAGTCCAAAGCCGCTGTGAGGCACGCTCCCGAAACGACGCAAGTCAAGATACCACTCGTAATTCTTGAGGTCCAGCGTTTGTTCCTTCATGCGCTTGACGAGGCGAGCGTAATCCCACTCTCGTTCGCTCCCGCCGATGATTTCCCCGTGCCCCTTCGGAGCGAGCAAATCCGCGTTGAGAACATGCTTCCCGTCGCCGGCTTCAGCCATGTAAAACGGTTTTGATTTGCGCGGCCAATTGCAAACGAAGAGAGGTTTGTCTTCGTCGCGCGTGAGCGCTTCCTCGTGCGGAACACCGAAATCGTCGCCCCACTCGAACTCGAGCCCCGCTTTCTTGAGGCGCTTCACCGCGTCGTCGTAACTCAAGCGCGGAAACGGGGGTTCGACTGCGATGAGCTCCTCCGGCTTCCTGAATTTCGCGAGCAAGTCGCCTTGCTTTCTCGCGAGCTGCTGGCACGCGAACGAAACGAGTTCCTCCTGCAAGCGCATGTTATCCTCGTTATCAAACCACGCAGCTTCCTCCTCGAGATGCCAATACTCCGTGAGATGCTTCGTCGTACGGCTTTTTTCCGCGCGAAAACTCGGGGCGAGAATGAATACGCGCTCGAGCGCGGTAATGAACGCCTCGTTATACAACTGCCCGCTTTGCGTTAGAAACGCTTTCTCTCCGAAGTAATCGAGCGAGAAGAGAGTGCTTCCGCCTTCGCAACCGCTCTTCGTGATAATCGGTGGCGCGAGCTCGTAAAAATCGTTTTCGTCGAAAAACTCGCGCAAATACTTTACGATGTAATGCCGCGCTTTCATGACGCTCGTCATTCGCTGCGAGCGCAGCCACAAGTGGCGCACGTCGAGAAGAAATTCGGGGCTTTGATCGCGAGTAATCGGAAAAACTTCCGCGGCGTGCACGAGCTTGAACGCGGTGACTTGCAATTCTTTCCCGCCGGGAGCGCGCTTGTCGCTGCGCACAGTGCCTTCCACGACTACGCTGGATTCGATGAGCGCGCGTTGCGCGTCCTTGAATTGGGCGTCGCTCACCGCGTCCTTCTTTATCGCGACTTGAATTACGCCGCTCGCGTCGCGCACGCTCGCGAAAACTACTCCGCCGCTCGAGCGCGTGCGGTGAATCCACCCGCGCACTACCGCGTTTTCGCCGTCCGCCAAGTCGAAGATTTTTTCAATCGGCACGGCGCCTTCGAACTCTTTCAAGAACAAAACACCTCTGGAACTGAACGCTCGCGCGATTCCGCGCAATTCGGCATGATTTCGCGCAGTTTTTAGCGAATGCTTTTAATCGCGAAAAGTTAAAAACCGCTTTGAAAAACGACTCGGAACACTAAACGCGGAACGCGAAACACGAAACGCTGAAAGCGAAACACGAAAATTGTTTTTAAACGATTTTTAAACGATTAACGTTTTTTCGGCGGCTTCGCCGCCGTTTTCCAAACTTGCTGAACGGAGTGGTTTTAAGGCGTTTTTCTCGAAACGGAGGCGTTTGCGAGGCGTTGCGGCGTTTCCGAGGGTTTTTAAATGGCGCGGGGAAGCTTTATAAAGGAAGTCAACGGAAATTAAAGAGCCGTTTCGAAGCGCGTAAAGCGTTTTCGGGATGGTTTTTACTAATGCTACAGGTCCCGGCGAGTTTCAAGCTGTAGACCCATTAGGCGACACGGCGATTTTGCTTTTCTAGGCTGAACCGTCCACCTCCTTTGGCGTCGATGCAAGCGGTGCGAAACAACGCTTTTTTCCGACT
>JAZDKN010000167.1:0-10695 GCA_043803065.1 Microcaldota archaeon | reverse complement strand
CCAGTAGGTTGTGCACCGGACTCAGACGGTTGGGTCGCCGCTGGAGTGCTCGTTTTTCCTGCAGCCACGTAGACGGTTTCTCCGTTCTTCGTTTCCTTCTTGTCGAAAACCATTCCAACTACGCGCTTCACCTCGCGGTCGCCTGACGGCGAAGCCTTCAACGAAGCAATCGTCGCGCTGGCAGTGTTCGAAACGCGGCTGCGCAGCAAATCGGAAACGCGCGAATAACGATTCCTAAAATACGCGACGAAATCATCGACTTTGCCAGCGCTCTTTTTTTCAACGAAAGGCGGGACGTTCACGAGGGAAGCGATTCGCTTTGCGGGCGCGTCGAACTCTACGGCAAAAGCGCGTTCTGGAAGAACTTCTACTGCTTTTCGTTCGGTTGACATCGCGTCGAGAATCTCGTCTACTAGCGAGTGCGTGAGCAGCCAGTCGCCTCGCTTGAGCGCGTATTCGATTGCCCGCTTCGCCACGGCTTCGGCGTCGCTGCGCTCGGCTATGCATTTGACTGCCTCGTTTTCCGGCAATAGCTCGCTGCCTAGAATTAGCCTTCGGACGTCGTCTTCATTCACTATCCCACCCGCGCGCATTCAAGCGCGCAAACCGCTTTCAATCAAGCGGTGATTAAGTAACGCATTCAGAGCGCGGCGGAATTAATAATGTTTTTGGTTGCGCGGAAGCAAGAAAGCAAGCTTAAAAAAGAATTCAAAAAAAGGATTTGAAAAAAGGAATTCAAAAAAAAGATTTTCAAAGAATTGGAATGTCGGGAAAGGTCGGAAAAGGTCGGTTGCAGTTCAGTTGCCGATGAATTGTTCCTTCAGCGCCTCGAGTTCGCTCAAAATATTCCAAACCATCGTGCGAGCGTGCATCGGAATGTTGATGTCGTTGCTGACTTCGTCAAGCGCGTAAACCGCGCCGCTGATGCGCGTCCCGATTTCCTCATTCGGCTCAGTCAGCTTGTCGCGCGCGTCGCCGAGCGTCGCGCGAACGTTGCGCGGCACGCTGTTGTCCTTGACGAGCGCGTCGATGAACGAAACTATTTGCTCGATTTTTTCCTTGTGCTGGCTTGCGTTGTCTGAAGACACGATAAACACCTTGAATGCCGCGATGCCGTTGACTGAACATTTTGGACAGCGTTAATATTCTGTGCGTCGAGTTTAAAACCCTTTAGGAGAAACGCGGAGAAACGCGGAGAAACGGAAGAAAGAGTGAGAAAGAAATAGGAGAAGCAGGACAACAGTCGAAAAGAACAACGGACAAAAACGATTTTAAGCGGGCGCGCGTTAATCCCCGCGAGACTCGCGTGATTCGCGGCTCGTGATTCGCGATTGAAAAAATATTGCAAGGGTGATGCGCTTGGAAAAAAACTTCAATACTCTCGACGACTTGCCCGCGCCCGAAGGCAAAACCGTTTTCGTGCGCGTAGACATTAATTCGCCGATAAAAGACGGCTTGCCGCAGCCGGGCCCGCGATTCGCGGAATGCGCCGCGACGATTCGCGAACTCGCGAAGCGAGGAGCGCGCGTAATCGTGCTCGCGCATCAAGGCCGGCCGGGAGACGAGGATTTCACGAGCCTCGAAGCGCACGCCGCGCTGCTCAGCAAAGCAGTCAAAAAGAAAGTCAAGTTCGTGCCCGACCTTTACGGCGCGTTCGCGCTCGCCGCAATCGCGAAAACGAAGAACGGCAAAATCCTGTTGCTCGAAAACACGCGTTTTTACGCCGAGGAAACACTCGACAAGGACTGGGACAAGACGCTGATGGCGAAAAAACTCGCGAGCGTCGGCCAAGCTTTCGTTAACGATGCGTTCAGCGTATCGCACCGGCCGCAGACGAGCGTCGTGGGCTTGCCCGCGCTGCTTCCCGCTTTCGCGGGCCGCTCGCTAGAACGCGAGCTCAACGCGCTGCAGAAAGCGACGGTCAACCCCGAACGTCCCGTAGTCTACGTTCTCGGCGGAGGAAAGCCGGACGACTGCTTCAAAATCCTCAAGCACGTCACCACGGCGAGCGGCGAGAACAGCGACGCTGGCGGCATCGCGGACAAAGTGTTGCTCGGCGGCGTCATCGGAGAGCTCGCGGTAATCGCGAGCGGGAAATCGTTGGGCGCGAAGCGCGAGTGGCTGGAAGAAAAAGGTTTCGCGAAACTGTTGCCGGAACTCAAGAAAATAGCGGACGAGCACGGACACAAACTCGTTTTGCCGACGGATTTCGCTTTCGCTGACGCGGACGGAATACGCGTCGAAGTCCGCGCGGAAGAATTGAAGGGCAGCGAAAAGATTTTCGACGTCGGCAGCAAGACCGCTTCGGCGTTCGCGAGCGAAATCAAGGCCGCGCGCACCGTTTACTTCAAGGGTCCCGTCGGGCGTTACGAGGAAACGGCGTTCGAACTCGGCACGCGCCTCGTGCTGAAAGCAATCGAGTCGAGCAAGGCTTTTTCGTTGATGGGTGGGGGTAACACGTTTGACGCCTGCGAAAAATTCGGCGTCAACAAAAAGCGAATAGGGCATTTGAGCACGAGCGGCGGCGCGCTGCTTGCGTTCCTCGGTGGCGAAACGCTTCCCGGAATCGAAGCTCTCAAGCCGAAGAGGTAATTTTTTGAACAAGCTGGAAAAACACGATTCGCGCGTCGCGCGAATCGAGGCGCGCAACGCGCGCGTGGAAGCCGACAAATCGTGGGAAACAAGTTGGGCGCGGCGCGCGCTGCTCGTTTTGTTTACTTACCTTGCAGTTGGTTTCTATCTGCACGCGATTGCGGTGCCGCAACCATGGCTTAACGCGCTGATTCCGTCGCTCGCGTTCCTGCTTTCGACGTTGACTCTGCCTTTCTTCAAAGAACAGTGGCTGAAAGCGAGAAGGCGAACGCGGTTGAGTTTAAACAAGAGAATCTTTCTTGAAAAAGAACTTGCGGACGACTTGAAAGAAATCAAAAGAACGGAGTTAAGGCTCGCCGCTGGAAAAGAAAAACTCCACAAAGTAAAAAATTTGGAAAAACTACTTGGCTTAAAAAAATAAAAGGGAAAGCCGGCGGTTAAGCCGGCTTTACAGACGAAAATCGATTTTTATTTTTTTACTTCCTCATCAAGCCCTTGCGCTTGACGAATGTCCAGAATCTCTTCGTGCACTCGCTGGGCGCGATTTTTCCGGTTCCGTAAACCTCTCCGAGGGTTACGCTCTTGACGGGGCCGAAGTCGATGGTCATGCCGCCGAACGGTTTCTTTACTGCCATTTTATATCCCTCCCTTCACACTCGAAAAAAACTTTTTTTAACGCGTTTTTCGAGGTAAAATTCGGTTCGATAATTACGCGAAAGGGGTTTTAAAGCTTTCGCCCTAGGGAAAAACGCTTTTTTCGCGTTCCGCCGCCTTTCCGACGCGCTTCAATAGGCGCTTCAAAACGGTTCTTTTTCCGAAGTACGCGCGTAGTACGCGCATTACGGATTCCAAACCGAATATACCGAATTTAAAAACGTTTTTAAAAGCCCGCGCGCCTTATTGTTGCATGAGTTTTCGCGTAAAGCGGCTTATTCTATTCGAGTCGCGTTGAAAGGAGGCTGGTTTAAAATGGGTTTGTACGAAAACCTCGAAGACAAATATTATGCCTTCATGGAAAAAATGCATCTCGTCGACGCTTTCGTGCGGCCCATTGAAGAACGCGGCATTCCTTCAATGCCGATATTCGCGCTGCTCATCGTGTTAATTCTCGCCCTCGCGGGCTTCGCGATTTGGGGCGCGATGAATCCGACGCCTCCGCAACCAACCGGCTTCCGCATTACGGTGCGTTCGGCCGAAGGCGAATTGCTTAACGGAGCGTTAGTCGAAGTATGGGACGGCGACACGAGCGTAGACGCGAAAACGACTAACGCGAACGGAATCGCCTTGTTCGACTCGCTTCCGTTGAAGACGCTCATCGTAAGCGTGAGCTTGGAAGGCTATAAAACCAAGGAAGCGGAAGTCGACTTCACCGAAAAAACTTTCGCGGAATTCAGGCTGGAAAGCGTAGGCGAAGAAACGCCGACTCCTACTCCAGACGTTTGGAAGACTGAAGACGAAAGCAAGGAAACGCTTGACGCGAAACTCGACGTTTACGTCAAAAACGACGCCAACTTGGGAGTCGACGCGATAGTGCGCCTCTTCGACGCTGACACGGAAATGCAGATCGGCGACGACTTCGAAGCGCGAGGCGGGCATGCGACTTTCGACAACCTCGAGAAAGGACAAAAAGTTTACGTGAACGCCGAAGCGTTCGGCAGCAACGCGAACTCGTATTTGCCTTACAACGGCCGCGCGAGCAAGAAAACGCTCAGCGCTGGCGCGAACACCATCAACGCGCGCTTGGTTCGCGCGAACACCGGACCCGCGGGTCAAGCTCAAGGCGCTACCGCAACGTTCTCGACTATTACGGTTACTGACAACAGTAACGCGCCCGTCTCGCGCGCGATCGCAAGCGTGTTCACGCAAAACTCAGTAGCCGTGCTCGCGACGCGCACCACCGAAAGCAACGGAACCGCTTTATTCGTTCTGCCAGTCAACCAAAGCATTTCCTATTACGCTACGGCAAACAAGACGGGCTACTTCATGGGTTGGACGAACGGCTTCTTCCTCGCCGGCGAAAACGCTTCGATTACGCTCACGCCGATTACCAACGACACTAAAGCCTCGCTGAGCGTCAACGTCGTAGACGAAAAAGACGGCAAGGCGGTTGTTTCCGCGAGCTTCTCGGTTTACCGCTCGGTTTTAGGACAAGACGTGTTGTTGTGCAGGGGAACGACGAACGCGAACGGCACGGGCGTCTGCCAAGGCTTGCAGCGCGGGATAAGCGTGACTGTGCGCGCCGCGAAAGGCGCGCGAAGCGCTGCGGAAGCGACGGTCGCGCTCGCGGAAGCGGAAAACTCCGTCGCGTTGACACTCCTGCTGCCGCGCGCGAAACTGATTTGCACTGCCTTCGACGTCGTCACGAACGAGTCGATTGACTCGGCGCAGTTCACGGCTTACTACGGGAACGCGAGCGTAGGCGCTTGCAGCGGCGCGGCGTGCGAAATCGTTGTTCCAGCGACGGTGCAGTTGAACTTGCTGGCTAGCGCGTCCGATTACACGCAAGCGAATGTTCCAGTGACTGCCGCAGCGAACGAAAACAAAACTGTTTCGATTGCGCTGTTTCCGCTCGACACTATAAACGAGTCGCGCGTCGTGCTGCAGAAAGTAGTTGACGCTTCAAGCGGGCTCGACGTTAGTTCGCTTCGCTTGGGACACGTTTACACGTTCGTTTTCACGCTCGCGAGCACATCTGGCGACGCGACTGGCGCGTTCTTCAGCGTGAACGACGCGAACATCGCGGCAATAACGGGGCACTTGCAACTCGGAATGCAGAATCTCGGCAGCACGAGCAGCGCGTGCACGCCCGAGGAAGTCGATTACGAAAGCGGAAAACGCTACGCTTGGCTCGACGTCAGCTATTATTCGACTGGGCAGGCGGTGTTCACGAAAACAATTCTGTTGAACGTGACGGTGAACGAAAACGCGCCACTCGACCCGAAAACGCACAAAGCAGCGCTCGCGTTGTACTACCGTTCTTACGTGAAGAAAGGCAACGCGATTTTCCGCAACCCTTACGACGACGTTTTAGGCGCGCGCGTTGACTCGCCGCTCGAAAGCGGTTGCTTTGCTAACACGCTCGAGGCGGATTACGCCGTTTATTCGCCTGCGACGAGTTGCCAGAAAGGCGTTTGCGTGACGCTCGACTTCTCGCAAAACGGAGCTAACGGACCGAACGAAGGCTTTCCTGCTAAATCGCTTTTGAACTTGATCGACGGCGGCACGGGAATCGAACCGCTGCTAGTGCGCTACAAAATCGAGGTTTTCGACGACTTGCAGGCGCGCAGTGTACTCGCATTCAAATGGAGCGACGCGAACGCTGCTGAACTCCTCGCCGTATCGACGCCCTTGCAGATGGAAGACCCGGTGAACAAAGGAACGTGGATTTGCGGCGGAGCGAGCGACTACTGGTTCCCGACTGAAGAAAACGACGGCCGCGCGGGCGAATTCGCGGTTTACGAAGACGGAACGGGTTTCGTGCTCAACCTCGACAAACTCACGAGGTGCAGCAACTACGCTCCGCCGACGCGAACTGGCAAGCCGTTCGTGTTCCGCGGCGCGGTATTCCTTAAGACGCTGAAAAACAGCGCGCACGTAGACGTGAGCGCGCGCTTTGCGTCGGGCTCGCGCAAGCCGCCGTTCTGGGCGCTAGTGCAACCGCCCGTGGCAGAAGTCGCTGGATCCAACGCGTTATCGTTCGCGAGCGCGAACTCGGTTCCGGCGCGAGACTTGAGCGCTGCATGGGTCGGAGTCGTGGACGCTAAAGCTGTCGAAGCGTTTCTCATCCAAGCCGCGCCGCAACCAGGCGGCTGCTACTGCGAAAAAGTTTTCGAACCAGTCTGCGGAGTCGACGGCAAGACTTACGGCAACCCGTGCGAAGCCAAGTGCGCTGGTGCGACAGTCGCTTACAAAGGCACGTGCGTTACCGACGTGGATTGCGCTTCGAAGTGCGCGAAAAAGTTCGCCGCTTACTGCGACACTGCGGCGCAGCCGCCGAAGCTGTATTACAACGATTGTTTCGCGAAGTGCGACGGAGTAACGAGCGCGCGGCAGGGCTTGTGCGGAGCTTGCTATGAAAAGTACGCGCCGGTGTGCGGCAGCGACGAAGTAACGTATTTCAACGATTGTTTCGCGCAACTCGCTGGAGCGAGCGTGCAGTACCGCGCGGCGTGCAAGACGACTTTTACGGAGTATTTGTTCGCGAATCACACTACTTGGTTCAGCGTTGAAGGAAACGGGACGTACGCGAGCGATTACGCTGTCGTCGAAATCCAGTTCGAGCAGAACACGAGCGCTGCGGCGAACGCCACGACGAAGAAGGATAACGGCATCGGAATGTTCGAGGCTCGAAGCATCGAGGACTGCATGGTTTGCCCGAACGACGCGGCGAACTGCGACGAGCGCAACAAAATCGTTGCAGGCAACTGTTCTTTCGGTCCCGTGCGCATTCACTTCAAAATCACTTTGAGGCACGACCGGGACGACAACGCGATTTACCTCGAAAGCACGCCCGATTTCTTAAAGCTCAAAGAAGGCGGAGCGTATTATTACGTCGGAAAAGAAAAAACGCCGCGCATAGCGCAAAACTGGTTCGTTGAAGGCTTCAGCGACAACCTCGGCACTCTCAAGAAAGGCACCGTAATCAAAGGAACCGCGCTCGCGTTCCCGCTCAAACAGGGCCACAGCGCGGTGCGCGCGGGACACTTGATGCAGGACGAAGACGATCCCAACGCGCCTTTCAAAACCGAGTTGCAGCGCAGCGTTTACGTGACGAAAAAGCCGGGCGCGCCGACTACGCAGCTCATTCCGTTCAAGTACACGAGCGATTTGCTTGATTCGTGCAATGGAGCGGTGAGCATTCTGTACGACGCTTCCATGAGCCCCGACCAATCGCTGCGCCTCGCAAACGACTGCTTCAGCGTGCAAATGCGAGTCAGCACGATAATGCCTGGAGACGCGATTCCAGTGACAGTTAATTCGAATTCGATTCTTCTCGCGAAAATCGTTGCTGGCGACGCCGACTCAGTTGGTTGTTACGAAACGTGCGATTACGCGGTGACGAAGACGAACGAAGGCAAGAACGACGGCGCAGTCAGCAACTGCAAACAAGGAATCGCGGACGCGTTCACGAAAAAAGGAACGCGCTTGCTTCGCTACAACGCGGAACTCGCTTCGTGCCCCAAGAAATTCCAAGTCATTGCTAACACGATAAACGGTTCTTACATCAAAGTCGAGCTGCGTTCTCCCGGCTCGAGCGAAGCCGTAAAAACGCTCTTGATTTACGTTGACGGGGCGGAAAACTATCCGTGCATCGTCGTTCCGAACGTCGGACAATGCGTTTCGCGCGGCCCCGCCTCGATGAACTGCTATTACGACTCGAAAGAGAAGGCGTGCAAGATAAAGTATAACGACTTTACCGACGCGCGGTCTGCGTTGCCGCAAACAATCAACAAGCGCAACGCTTGGACTTGGGGCAAAAGCTTGTACATCGGACGCATAATGACTGAATACCGCTTGGATTTCGAGCACAGTGAGACGACGAAAGAATGGCCCGAGCTATGGGTCGTAGTCAACCACAAGCAAGTCGGAACCCGCGACATCGCGATAGTCGACCGCCTCGCGGAACAACCCGCAAGCGTTCTCTCGTCCGACGGACTCGCGCTTGATTTGCCTATCGTGCACTTCGACGGTCCTGGAGTGAAAGTATTCGCTTGGATTCCGCGCCCCGGCAGGCGCATGATTGCTTACGAGAAACGCGAACCAATATTTTACAGCGACTACGATTTGAAAGACCCCGTGCAGTGGGTCGACGACTCGAACGAGTACGTGGAATCAACGCTGCCAGACCAAAAAACCTTGAATCTCGACTCGGACGCTTACGCGCTACTCAAAACGAACTCTATATACATTCCCGAGGCAGCTGAAATCGTGATAGGCCGCGGGCAACGCTTAGCGAATACGACGGCGTTCTGGCGCAGCCTTGAAAGCACGCAATACTGCTACTGCTCGCAAACGCCGTGCGACATTAACGCGCAACAACTAGCGGACGCGAACTTGTGCAAAGCATCGCTCGAAGATTGGCGCGTCTACGATTCGAACACTTCAGTTCAATACCACGGGTGCACGTTCTGCAACAACACCGCTTTCCCGAGCCCCGAGTTCACGACGCCTGCGGGCGTCACCTGCGATTCGCCGCAAAACGAGCAGTTCGCGACGGGGCACTTGCCTTGCACGAACAACCCGAACATTCCAGTGTTCGACTGCGACGAGCGCTGCGTGCAAAGCGACCCGAACGACCCCGAGGCGCCGGGAATGGCTTTCATTCAATACGGGAGCGTCATCGACGAGAAAGCGTGCGAGCTCGCGAACTACGCGCCCGCGCACCCGCTTTCGCTCATAACGCTCGCGGAAGTCGTAGGATGTCAAGCGAGCGGCGCGTGCCCGCTGTTGCTCGACGCGCAAGCGAAACCCCAGTGCTTCCGCGATCAAGACGCGGACGGTTTCTATACTGAAGCGGACAGCGACGCGGACCCAGAATTGCGAGTGACGCCCGCAACGCTCAGCGCAGGCGCTTACTCGTGCGCAACGAACGGCGAAATAATCGCTGTAAGCGATTTCTGCAACTCGCCTTGCATGAACTGGTGCACGAACCGCCAAGAATGCGATTTAGCGTGCGGCACCGACGGAACCGTCGCGGCCGATTCGCAAACCGTTAAAACGCAAGTAGGTTGGCTGAACGAGAAAGGAGAAATCGCGCTAGACGAGCAGACGGGCTTGCCCGACCTAGAATGGGGACTCAACAACGTCAAACCCGTTTCAGTCAAGCAGCCGGACGCGCCCACGCTGTGGCACGCGCCTTTCTCGTACTTCAGCGACTACCGCCCACCCCAATTCGAATACTCTTTCCTCGTGAATGCAGTCAACAAGCACGATTCATTCTTCAACTTGTCTTCGATTAAGAGCGTGACTGGCTGCAACGACGTTGACCACAAGAAATACGAAGAGCAAGGCGTTTACGAAATCAAGGAACACAACGACCTCGATTTGTACAAGATTACGGGCGAGGAACAGTGGAAGGGCGAAGCAGCGGTGCTAACGCTCGCGAAGGCAGACTATCTCGGCGGACGCTGCAACAAGCCAGCGGCGTGGAACAAAGTCGAGTTGTGCAACCCGTTGTTTACGGACAACACTGGTTGGGAATCGTATTGGAAGTTCGGCAACTGCGTGAACACGATTTACCAGTACGAAGCGGGTTCGACTGGCGCGCTTTCGAAGAAAGTGTTGTGGGGACGCCTCGCGTCGACTGAAGTGAAAGACGTGTTCGGCGGATTCGTGATTTCGCCTCAAGGTTATATCCTGAGTTTCGCGAACTACGCTTTCAAGGGCGCGGCGTGGACTCAACCGTTTTACACGAACGCCGACCAGAATTTCGAGTACTGGACGCCTGACGGGAAAGCGCACTTGTTCTCGGTCAACCACAGGAAAGTTCATTGGAACAAAATCGCTACGCTGGGAGCGGGGGTAGTCGCGGGCGCAATAGTTGGCGCTATAACCGGTGGAGCTGGTTGGGCATTGATTCCAGTTCTGCTCGCCAGCGGAGCTGCGGGCGGAGCGACTGTCGGATTAATCGAAATCTCGGGCGGCGGTTGCTGGGGAGGCAACACCGCTTACGCTTGCGGCACGCGCACGGGTGCTCTTGATTTCGCGGCCGCGCCTCTGCGAGCGCGAATGCAGGCGCCTGCGTTGCTGGCGTTGCCCGCTCTGTTGAAACTGCAACTGTCTTTCGCGTCCTCTTCCGAGGAAAGCAAAAGCACTTTGTCTTTTGCTGGGGACTATTGTTCAGCTCAAAAAACTGGATTCTCGTGCATGAATCCAGCGGACGGAACGAACTGCATAACCACGCAGGCGTGTACTGACAATGGCACCGCCGCCTGGTGTTGCACTGGCGGAAATGACAGGCGCTGCTGCAAACCAAAAACACAGAGTCAGACGAGTGCTAAAGATTATTGTTCAGCTCAAAAAACTGGATTCTCGTGCATGAATCCAAGTGACGGCACGGACTGCATAACCACTCAAGCATGCAAAGATGACAGCAACAACGCT
>JAZDKN010000166.1:0-2356 GCA_043803065.1 Microcaldota archaeon | reverse complement strand
AGCGAGGCGCTGTGGGACAAGATGTTCGTCGCGCGCGAAACGCTTCCGATCGGCTGGAGCGCTGAAGACGCGAAATTCTACGAGCAGCCCATGCACGCTTTCGTCACGGTCGCGCCTGACGCGAGCGACGGCGAATACTACTTCAAAATCCGCGTGATAGACGAGTACGAAGGCATCGCACCCATCGAGGCAGTCGCGAAAGTGCGCGTGTCGCGCGACGTTCTCGACGCGTATCTCGAACAAAAAACTTTGAGCGTGGGCGTCGACCAGCCGGCGCTTTACTACCTTCGCTTGGGGAGCAAGAGCAGCGCGAGCGACGCGGTGTTGGTAAGCGTTAACGGGTTGCCTTCCGCGTCGAGCTTGACGCAAAAAATTTTTTTGTGGCACAACTCTGAAACCGTTTTACCCATCGAGCTCAGCGAGAAGGAACGCGGCGAATACGCGCTTTCTTTCCGCGCGGAATCGCTTTCGAGCCCCCTAATTTTCAAGGAAGACCGCGGCACGCTCGTCGTGCTGAGCTCGTTATGGAACGACATGCTCGCCGTCGCGAACGGCATTTTGCTTTTCCCGAGCGCGGAACAACCGATTTACGCGGGACTCGGACTCATCGCGCGCCTCTTGAGCTGAAAACGCGCCCCAGCAAGCAAAGTCCAAAACAACTTTAAACCGCCGAAGGCTTAACTCACGAGGCATGACCAAACGCACAGCGATAACAAAAAAAGAATTCGAGGCGCACAAGCGCAAAATCGCTCGAGCCCGCGGGCTCGCGAGCGTGCCGCGCACAAGCGAATTCCTCTCCTCGCTTTCGCTCCGCCAAAGGCGCGCGCTCAAGACGAGGCCGATGCGCAGCGCCAGCGGAATTTGCGCGATAGCGATAATGACGAAGCCAGCCCCATGCCCTGGAAAATGTTCATATTGCCCAAATTTCCCGAACGCACCCAAAAGCTATACTGGCGATGAGCCCGCTGCCTTGAGGGCGAAACAAAATAATTTCGACGCCGGCAGGCAAGTGACGGCGCGCGTGACGCAGCTCGAGGCAATAGGGCACGAGCCGAGCAAGTGCGAATTAATCGTGATGGGCGGAACCTTCGCCTCGCTCGCGCCCAGCTACCAAAAAAATTTCGTTAAGAGCGCGTTCGACGCGTTCAACGAAAAACCAAGCAGCTCGCTGGCGGCGGCGCAGAAGTTTAACGAAAAAGCAAATTACCGCGTGACAGGCCTCGTTTTCGAAACCCGCCCCGATTACTGCGGCGCAACGCAAGTGCGCCGCTTCATCGAATTCGGGGGAACGCGCATCGAAATCGGCGTGCAAAGCCTTGACGAAGCCGTCCTCAAAAAAGTTCGGCGGGGGCACGGGCTCGCGGAAGTCGCTGACGCAACAAAAAACTGCAAGGACGCTTTCCTGAAAATCACTTTTCACGTGATGCCCGGTCTTTACTCGACGCCTGAAGGCGACGCAGCGCAATTTCGCGCGTTGTTTTCCGACGAACGGTTCAAGCCGGATGGACTAAAGATTTATCCTTGTCTCGTGATTCCGAACACGCCGTTGTACGACGAGTGGAAGAAAGGCGAATTCACGCCGTACGACACCGCAACGGCGACGCGCGCGATAGCTCTCTGCAAACGCTTCGTGCCGCGCTACTGCCGCATAATGCGCGTCGACCGCGACATTCCCGTCCGCCGCATCGCGGCAGGCGTAGACAAAAGCAATTTGCGCGAGCTCGCGCAAAAAGAGCTGCAAGCCATGGGCGGCGCGTGCGAGTGCATTCGGTGCCGCGAAGCGGGATTCCGCGAAATTCGTGGAACGAAAGTTTCTTTCGACGAAGCGCAACTCAACCGCCTTGATTACCGAGCGAGCGGCGGACGCGAAGTATTCCTGAGTTTTGACGACACGAACAGCGATTCGCTTCTCGCGTTCCTGCGCTTGCGCTTCAACGAAGACGGCGACGGCCGGTGCGGAGTGCGCGAACTACGCGTTTGCGGAGAACAAATTCCCGTCGGACAACGCAAGACTGGAGCGCTCCAGCACGAAAAACTTGGCGCAAAGCTGCTCGCGCAAGCAGAGGAAATCGCCGCAAGCGAGTTCGCAGCGAAACGATTGTTCGTTCTCAGCGGGGTGGGCGCGCGGCCATATTACCGCAAACGCGGCTACGCCTTGCGCGATTACTACATGGTCAAGAAACTGTGAATCGCAATCGCTCAATCGATTTTGTTTTTGACCGCGAAGGCGGCAAGCAAATCGCCTTGGTGAAGCACGTACGCCAAAAGCACGTGCGTTTCTCTGGGAGTTTGGGCCAGTTCGCTAGTGACGAGCGTTTTAATAGCGTCTTTAGTGAACCGTTTGCCGGCGATTACC
>JAZDKN010000165.1:0-4934 GCA_043803065.1 Microcaldota archaeon | reverse complement strand
AGCACAAGCCGTCACAGCCGTGACCGTCTTACCGCGTTTAACGGTGTTTTTCATGCGCGCGTTGAAAGCGCAGGCAAGCGAAGTGCAAGCGAGCAAAGCACAAGTGAGCTTGGAACTTCTAATCGTCATCGCTGCGCTCGCCGTACTGCTCGTTGCATTTCTTCCGTTCGTAAGCGAGACTCGCGAAGCAGCGAATTACGCCGCCGTTGCAAAACGAGAGCAGGCGATTCTCGTGCAAACCGCCGCGGACTGCAGGGCGGCGCGCCTCGGCGGCGCGGGCTCGCTTTTTTTGCGCGAGTGGGCACTGTCGACGGCAACGAATTTTTCTTTTACCGACGACGGCGCGAACGATTCGGGCGGTTCCGGCGGTTCGGGCAGCGTGCTGCGCGCGGAATTCTTTGCCGGAGGAAAGCAGCGCTCGGTTGAGGAAGACGTCGGTTTTTCAGTTAGGTTGTTCGAAGCCGCGCTCGCGGCTGGAAGAATCGCGGTTGCGGTTGAAAACAAGGCGGGCGTCGTCGAAATCGTTTTTCAGGAATCGAAGTAAAGCGTGAGCTTCGCTTCGCTGAAGCGCGCCAAGCGCCCGCCGCCGAACAAAACGCGGCTTGCGGTAGCGGAAAACTTTTTTTGTCCGTGGCACTCTGTTTCGAGCGCTCCGCTTCCCGCGTCGAATTTAAAGCAGGCGACGCTCGTGTTTGAGAGCAGGTTAGTCCAGTCGCCTTCGATTTCTTGTTTTGCGGCGCCGCTTCCCGCGGCGAAAGCGTACAGCGTGTTCGCAAGCGTTTTTTCTTTCGTTGCGGTTTCCAGCAAGTCTTGCGCGAGCGCTTCGCGCTGCAGCTGCGCGTTTGCGCTGGTTTCCCCGCTAGGCGGAACGGATAGGAGAACAAGCGTTACTGCCGCGATTAGCGTCAGCAGCGCCTCAAAAGTGAATACGAACGCCCGCCGGTTCAATTCAAGCCACCTTCACCAGTGCAGAAAACTGCAATTTGTTGTTCGCCGCCTACTAAAACGATTCTCGAGACGCACGCGCGTTTTTCCTCCGCGCCGAGTGATTCGTTCGCCTGCGCCGCTGTCGGAGCGGCGGCGTATAGTTCGTTGACGAAAACGAAGCCGCCACTGCATTTCGCTGCGCCGCCTTCGCTCGTGCACGTCTTCAGCGCTTTCTCGCTCGCGATGAATGCCGCGGTTTGCAAACGCGCATCGTCGGCGCGAGAGGCGAATGAGTGCGCGTTTGCGGTGAGAACGTAGAGCAGGAGCGCGGCTGTTGTTACGGCGAGCAGCGACGCTATCAACACGTCGAGCGAAAACAGTCCCCTGCGCGCTGCGCGTGCCGAGCTGCCACGCGCGTTACGCCTGTTCTTTTTCGTTTTGCTTCACCGTTATTATTCCTTGAGAACGCGCTGCGGCGCCGCAATAAACGCGGGCGGTTCCGCCAGCCGCGCCTGTCGCGGTTTCTTTCGCCAGTGTTTTTTCCGAAGCAGTTATTCCTTCGAGCGAAGGCAAGTCGGCCTGCGTGTGCCGCGAATTCAGCGACGCGTATTCGATAACGAGGCAGCCCGCGCTGGCTTCGATTCCGCTTTGCGCGAGCGCTATTTTCGGCGCCGCGGCATCATTCGCTTGGCGCGCCGCAAAAACAAACGCCGCGACGAGAGCGGCGTAGGCGGCGAACGAAAGCATCGCTTCCAAACTCAACTGAGCCCGCTTTTTTTGGAGCGCGTGCACCGCGCGCGAATTGCTATTTCTTCGTTTCAACTCGTTTCGACCTCGAAGCCTTCGGAAAGCATTATTACGCTCGACGCGTTGCGTTCGGGAAAATAAAGTGTTGCGCCGAATCCGGCGGTTCCGCTTTTCGCGAAAAACGGCGCGGCGAGCGGCAGAGACGCGAGCCCGTTTCTTGAAATCCTGATTTTTTTTGAGAGCGCGTCGGCATCGAGCAGCGCGGCTGTGAGCAGAGCGGGGTTTCCGCGGGAATCGAGTGCGGGCGCCGCAAAATCGAAGCATTCCGAGCATTTCACGGGCGCGCGCTGCGAACGCGTTTTTTCGAGCATTGCGGTAATTTCGCTTTCGCTTGCGACTCCGAACCATAAATCGGCGGTTGCGCCGCGTCGCGCGCAGTATTCCTCGACCATCGGTTCGAGCGCAGCGAGTTTGAGGGTCGCGTCTCGCGCCAGCGCTTCCCGCTCCGCGCCTCGCGCGCTCCACAACGCTTGGCGCAACGCGTTTTTGACGTCGAGTTCGAGCGCGTTTTTCTTTTGGAGGAACAACGCGTCTTCGCCGGCCGCGGCCGCAGCGCGTTGCGCGCGGTTTTCGAGCGCCGCTAACTGCAGCAACGGAAAAAGAAAAGCGAGCAGTATCAGAAAGCTTATTACGCCGCGCAATTAATCCGGCCTCCCTCAACCCAAATAAGCGGTTTTTATTAAAACGCGTTGCGTATCCTGCTCTGGTGAACTGTTTGGCTAAGCGGCTGAGTCGGTTTGGTCTCGTTTTGTTCGTTGTCGCGTTCAGCGTTCTCGCTTTGTCTTGCGCCGCATACACCGACCGTTCGTTTGAAATGAGCGCGAAAATCGATGCGGACGGGAACGCGCACGTTATCGAGAAAAGCGTTTTCACTCTCGACACGCAGACGGAGATAGACGAGTTCAACAATTACCAGGGGCTCGGGAAAACGACGATTGCGGACTGGCGCAAGTTCAGCAAAAACATAAAATACCACTTCACGGGTTCGGTGATTAATCCCAGCATAATCGCCGCGCGGGAATTCGACGTAAGCTACTCGGCAGCATCGGTTTCGGTGGAGTACGACGTTTTCGGAGTTTTTTCTTCCGAAAAAACAAGCAACCGGATTACGGCCTACCGTTTGGATGAAAGCAAATTGGCGTTCGGCGGTTCGATGAGCAAAGGCGAAATAACGCTCGGCAACAACATGCAGTTCGAGATGGAGTTGCCTTCCGACGCGTTGGCGGTTAACGTTGTTCCGAAACCAGGCGTGTCGCAGCTGGAGCGCAACAAGCTCGTGTGGCGGGGTCCCATAGTCGGAAAGTGGGCGATTAGCTTCGAGCGCGAAAAGCCCCTCACTTCCGAAGTCAGTGAGTTCTTCGTGCAGTTGTACCAGCAACTGAGCTCGTGGTGGATTCTGCTGATTATTCTCGTGGTTTTCGTCGCGCTTTTAGCGCTCAAGTTCTTGAAGGGACGAAAATAATTCAGTTTCTTCCGCCGTAAAACCGAAAAACGAGGCGAAGCCCCGCGTTTTCGCGAAAACGAGCGCGGTTTCGATCGCCTGTTTTTTAGAGCAGTGCAGCGAAGCCTCGATTTTTCCGAGCCCGCTCTTGAGCAGCGCACGATTCTTTTTCGATTCGCCCATGGATTTCAGCACTGCTGGAAACGCGTAGGAAACGAAGTGCGGCTTGGATTCGCGCCGCGCCGCCGCAACGCCCGCAAAGGCGAGCGCGCGCACGTATTTCAGGAGCGACCAGTTTTGCGAGCGCCTGATGCGCGACTGGAAACGCGTTGCTTTAGAAATCGAGTCGAACGCCGCAGCGACTTCGTCCGCGTTCTCGTACTCGCGAGCAACGTTTTCTTCAACCCACAGGATGAGCCGCTCCAAATCCTCGCCGCTCGCGTCCGCCGCCCGCAGCGCGTCGCCGAAACTCTTCGCGTGAAAAATCTGGCGCAGCGTCTCGAATATTTTTTCCTGCCTGTCGCGCTCGCTCGGCGACGCGGCGTCGGTTGATTCGGAATCGGTTGCATCCACGCCGCAGTAAACTTGCAAGTCGTTTATTGCCGCGCGCAAATCGCCGCCTGCGGTGCGCGCGATTTCCTCTATTTTTTCGGGCGAGAGCCGAGAAGTGCATTTCTCGTTTTCGGCGATTCGGCCGAGCGTTTTCGCGGCCGCGCGCCAATTCACGCGCTTGAATTCGACGAGCGAACAATACTGCCGCAGTGGCGCGAGTTTCGGTTCCCAAGCGTTTTCAGCTGCGAGGATGACGGGAAACGCGCGTTCTTCGAGGACCGGAACGAGCGCGGTCGCGAGCGCTTTTCCTCCGTCGCCTCGCGCGATCCGGTCGAAGACCGCGTCGATTTCGTCGATGAACAGCAGCCGCGTGCCTCCGTACAAGTCGTTGGAGTTCGAGTTCGAAGCGAGTTTCGCGAAATCGCCTCCGCCGCGGTCCGTGCTCGCGTTTGATTCGACGAGAGTCCACTTCATTTCAGCTGCGAGCGCTCGCGCAAGCGCAGTTTTTCCGCACCCGGTTGGACCGAAGATTAGCAGCGGCTTGCCTTTTTTTCCGCGCTGCCAGTCGAAAGCCCATTTTTTCACGGTTTCCTTCGCTTCGTCGTTTCCAGCTATTTCGTTTACCGCGTGCGGAGCGTGTTTCGTAGTCCACAACGCGTGCGCCTGCTTGTCTTGCTTTTCGGAAACAGCTACAGAATGAGGCATAACCTTATTTTAGTCCCGCAACCGTAAATAAAGTTATGTTAATCGGCATTGTCGGAAAACCGTCGACAGGCAAATCGTCGTTGTTCAACGCGCTGACGCACGGACACGCGGCAGTTGCCTCGTACCCGTTCACTACGATCGACCCGAACAAAGGAGTCGCTTTCGTGCGCGTGCGCTGCGCTTGCTCCGAGCTGGGCGTCACCTGCAAGCCGCGTTTCGGCTCGTGTGCGAACGGCGTTCGCCTCGTTCCAATAAACGTCGTCGACGTTGCTGGACTAGTGGAAGGCGCGCACGAGGGACGCGGCAAAGGCAACCAGTTTTTGAACGATTTGAATGCGGCGGACGCGCTCGTTTGCGTAGCGGACGCGGCGGGTGCGACTGACGACGGCGGGAACGCTTGCACGCCTGGAACTCACGATGCGGTTCGCGACGTGCAAATGATTGAGCGCGAAATCGATTACTGGATTATGGATGTTTTGAAGCGAAACCTCGCGAAAGCGAA
>JAZDKN010000164.1:0-3669 GCA_043803065.1 Microcaldota archaeon | reverse complement strand
ACCTCGCTTTGTTCTTCGGATTAATGCTTTTGTTCGGTTACGCGAAGTGGCTCACGCGACGCTTCCTCGTTTTGCGTCCGTTCAAGCCGCTGGTTAACGCGGCACGCGCTACGATATCGCTCTGGATTCTCGCCTTGCTTTTCGTTTCAACCGGACTTTACGCGTCGAACTCGTTCTTCAACTGGCTCACGCTCTTCATTCAAACCCAGTTGCTAGCGTTGTTCTTCTTGTTCTTAATCATCGCTTACGTCGGTTTCCTGATTCGAATGAAGATGCACGACAAATGGCACGCTGAAGGCCACGCTTACGGCGCAAGCGCTTACGGCGACTACTGCCCCGAATGCGGCGGCAGGCATTTCCACGAACGCAAGGAAAACAAGCACGCAGCCGTGACGCGAGCTCGCGCTTACAAGGAAGCAAAGTGGGGCGGCGGCCGCTACAAACGGCTTTACCGCAGCGACGAAGACAAGCTAATCGGCGGAGTGTGCGGCGGAATAGCCGAGTATTTCGACGTCGACCCCGTCATCGTGCGGTTAATTTGGGTCGTGTCCGCGCTGATTTGGGGAATCGGCATTCTGGCGTACATCATCGCTTGGATTATAATTCCGCGCAGACCGCGAAACTGAAAAACAAGCTGAAACCGCCTAAGCCGCTGAAACGTCACACGCCGCGCAAGCGTTCAAGCGAAGTTCGTGGATTCGCCGCGAAAGCAACGAATGATTTTGAAGCGCAAAAAGTGCTGCTGCAAACTCTAACTCGTTTTATGACTCGGGCGTTTACTTCTTGCGTTTGCGCGAGTAAAGCGACGCTTCACTCCACTTGCACTTCGGGTTTTGAGCTTTCCGCCGCTTCTTAAAATAATTCTTGGAATAAGCCAAATCAATCACGCTAAGTTAATGACGCCGCATCATAATAAGGCGTGGGTTGAGAAGAAAACCGACTGATTGAGAAGAAACCGATTGATTCAGTCGAGCAACCGCTTTTCGCCTTCCAGCGTTTTGATTTTCGAAACGTCTTGCGAGACTTCGAGAGTGCCGACGTACGCGCCGTTCTCGTCGAGAACCGGGAAATAGCGAATGAAAACGAGTTTGCCTTGCAAGTTAATCCAGAATTCCGCGGGTTCGCGGCGCGAGCCGTTCTTGAACCCGTTGATTATCGCGAGCACTTTGTCGAGGCTCTTCGGAGGATGGCAGTCGCGCACGTTGCGGCCGATTACGCTCGGCGAGCGCGGGAAAATGCGTTTTCCGTCGTGGTTGTACAACCGCACTTTGTCGTCAGCGTCGACGAGCGAAATCTCAACGGGCAGTGCTTCGATTACCGCGTCGAGCAGCCGCGCATCGAATCTTCCTACAATTCCCACTTCATCCCCACCTCGCGCACGATTATTTGATTATTTGAAATTAATTCTTTGAAAAAATATTTTTTCTCGGTTTTCGCGGCTTGTTTTCGTGGTTTACGGGGTTCGCGGTTAAAAGACTTTTCTTGTTTGCCTTGTTTGCCGCAGCTCGAACGCGGACTGCAGCGTGCAGCGCGCAACAATTATAAGCAACGCTTGTTTTTCGTTTGACTGGTGGTGCAATTAATGGCTAAAATAACGCGGAAATACCCTTTCTCGGATTACGTCGTCGAAAAAGCGAGTTTAAGCGGGCAACAGCAAGACGCGGCCGACGCCTTGCTCGCGGCGGCGCGCAGCGAGAAGACGGTCGCAGCGTTTTGCGCGCGATTCCCTAAAGCCAAGCAGGATGACTTGAAGAAATTCTTGAATTACGCGCACGCGCTCCCCGGCCGCAAGCCTTTGGCTGGACGCGAGCGCAACGAGTTTCTTGAAAAGGCTTCGAGCGCAATCGCGTTCGCTCCCGAACCCGACAAAATCGCGTTGTGGGTTTTGGAGGAACTGCAGGGCTATATCGTCATGCAGCCGCTTCTTGATGACGACGATTTGGAAGAAATCATGATTAACAATTCGCGCGAGGTGTTTGTTTTCCACCGCAAGTACGGCTTGTGCAAGGCGGACGTCGAGTTCGAGAACGCTGCCGAACTCGCGGAACTCGCTAAGCAAATCGGTTTGGAGGACGGGCAGGGTTACGCGGACTTCAGGCTTTCGGACGGCAGTCGCGCGAACGTGATCGCGCCTCCCGCGGTTAGCGAACACGTTATCACCGTGCAAAAGTTTCGGCAAAACCCGTTCAGCGTAGTCGAGCTAATCGAGAAAGGCACGTTGAGCGCGGAACTTGCCGCATATCTCTGGACCGCCATCGACGGACTAGGTTTTCACCCGTTGAACGTCATGATAGCCGGCGGAACCGCCGCGGGGAAGACGACTACGCTTAACGCGTTGAGCTCGTTCATTCCGCCTTCCGACAGAATCGTCACGATAGAAGACGCGCCGGAACTCAATTTCTTTGAGCGAGACAACTGGGTTCAAATGATTACCACCGACAAAATGGATTTGCCTGGCCTGCTCAGAAACTGTTTGAGGATGCGTCCCGACCGAATAATCGTGGGCGACATTCGCGGCGAGGAAGCGTCGACGCTTTTCACTGCGATGAACACGGGGCACCGCGGGAGCATGGGAACATTTCACGCTAACAGCGATCGCGACGCGATGAAGCGCTTGGAGAACGAGCCCATGAGCGTTCCGCGCGCCTTGATTCCGTTGGCGGACATTATCATGGTGCAGCACCGCGTGCGCGGTTCTGAGGAAGGGAGCCTCGCGAGGCGCGTGATGCAAGTGAGCGAGATTTCGCAGATAGAAGACGTTATCGCGTTGAACCCGTTGTTCGCGTGGAATCCCGATGAGGACGTCATCGAACACACGAAATTCGGGAGCGAAGCAGTAGAAAAAATCGCTACTTTCGCCCGCTTGACGAAGAATCAGGTTAGCGGTGAAATCGAGAAGCGCGCGGCGATACTTGAAAGCTTGTCGGAAGAAAAAATAGTGAAGCAAAGCGAAGTCGACGGGTTCATGCGCGCTTACTATTCAAAGTCCTTGTTTGGAACTGAAGAAAAAAGCAAAACTCCTGCTTGATTCCGTTCACGGATTCAAAATCCAGACATAGAAGTTGAGCGTGGCGGCGAACGAAACCCAGAAAAAGTAGGGCACGAGAAGGTAGGCGGCGCGCCTTGAGACTCGCAGGAAGAAAACGATGCTGGCGATAATCGAAATCCAGAGCACGATTATTTCGTAGAACGCGAGTGCAGGCGCCTTTAACCCGAAAAACAATATAGACCACAACGCGTTGAGCGCGAGCTGAATTCCGAAGACGACGAGGGCGGGCTTGACGTCCGCTTTCTTTTCCTTGTTTTTCCGCTCTCGCCAAACGAGGAACAACGCTGCGCCCATCAACGCGTACAAAATCGTCCACGCGGGCCCGAAAACCCAGCTCGGCGGAGTGAACGAAGGCTTGACGAGTCCCGCGTACCACGTCGGAATCGACTGGAAAGTGAATACCGAGCCGACGACGCCCGCGAACTCGCAAAGCAACACGCAAGCAGCGAGGAGCTTGAAGTCCTTCCAATTCATTGAAATCAAACAAAAAAATTTAAGGCAAAATTAAAAAATTAAAAGGAGGCAAAGAAAAAAGAAAAAGGGAAAAACGGTTTTTTTATTTTTTTTACTTCGACGCGATCATGTAAATCTTGTACAACGCCGCGAGGCCTATCAAAGCG
>JAZDKN010000163.1:0-11045 GCA_043803065.1 Microcaldota archaeon | reverse complement strand
ATTCGAATCGTTCGAAAATTCTGAAAAAGAGGAAAGTAAGGTAAAGGTGATTGTTTATGCCAGCAGAAAAAAAGAATGAGGAAGCGAGCGTTAAGGTATTCAAGATTGCGTCGGTGAACGAGGACAAGCGCGGCTCGATCGAAGTCGGTGAAGAGAATATCCACTTTCGCTTGGGCGCTGGCCGCGTCATCAAGCGCAGCTACGTCGTCGGGCTAGTGCGCAAGGGCGGTTGCGCGCTCAACAAGTGCAAAGCCGCGCTGCAATACTACGATATTTTCGGGAATAAGGAAGAAAGCGAGTTTCTCATTAACGAGAGCGACTTCAAGGCGCTCAAAAGCGTAATCAAGAAGTAGAACGCGATTACGCAGAACGACGCAGAAAAATTCTAATTTCACAGCCGCACGAGCATCGTTGCGCGCACCGCGCGTCTTCCGTCGCGCGTGACGCCGAGAAGCTTGTACTCCGTAGTGAAATCGAGGTCGAGCGCTTTAAGCGCGTTGACTGCCGCGCGCTTTCTGCCCGCGAGCAAGTCGAGACCGAACTTTTGTTCCTTCACGCCGGAAAGAAAGGAATCGCGTTCGATGCGCCGCGTGAGGTTGCGGGCGAGCGACTCGATTTTTTTGTTTGCGGCTTCGCTTCCGTCGCCGCGCAACTGAATGATCGCCTCGTGGTAGCCGCCGCTGCGCAGCGCGCACTCTTCGCACTGCTTGCGCTGCATCTCGAAGCGCGTCGACTCTGCGGTGGAAACGTTTTGGCCTTCGACTTCGACTATCGCGCGCACGCTCGCGCGCTTTCCTTCGACATTGATTTTGGCTTCAGCGCTTACGATGGAGTGCGGCGAGCGGAGCTCGCGGATGACAGCGTCCTCGTCGCTCGCTTCAATCCAATCGCCTCCGAGGCGGACGCGGCCGCATTTCGGGCAGCGGCGCACTAATACGCTCTTAGGAAGCGAAGCGAGCGGGTGTGTTTCCGCGTAGCAGTCGCTGCAAAACGAGCCGATAAACGGCTTTTCCGCGTTTTCGCGTGCTCCGCACTTTGGGCAAACCTTGGACATGAAATCTAATCAGAGGTTTTTTAATGCGAGGAGAATTAAATAACGCGTTGTTGAAGGGGTTGCTGAAGCGTTAAGGGTTGCTTAAGCTTTTTTTCAGGCATAAGCGTTTTTTCGAAGATTCAATGGTTCGACGAGTTTCGGCGGATTAATTCACGGGTTCGGTGGGTTTGCTTGGGCGGTTTGGAAGAACAGAAACGAAAGGCAGTCGGCACCACGAAATTCTTTTTTCACGTGCCCAAGCCGCGGCGCACGCTCGTCTACCTGCTCGCGTGGAGCTTCGTCGCGGGACTCGTCAACCGCGCGATTTACGGAAAAATCAGTCTCGGCGGACTCGTCGTATTCGGCGGCGCGGACGGAGTCCTGCTTCTCGCGCTGCCAGCGT
Source organism: Microcaldota archaeon (assembly GCA_043803065.1). GTDB lineage: Archaea > Micrarchaeota > Micrarchaeia > Norongarragalinales > Norongarragalinaceae > CAITNU01. The sequence goes on along the minus strand of JAZDKN010000163.1, from coordinate 9,609 downwards.
TGTTCGCCGCGCTGCTCGCGGCTGGCTTCGCGAGCCCGCGCGACTTCCGCAGCGCCTTCCGCTACTATCTTTTTCTCGCGTTTTGCGCTTCGATTCTCGCCGCGGTTGGTTACGCCGTAGGCGTAACGGCAAACCGCTTCGCTGGATTCAATTTGCTCGTTTCCTTTCTCGTCGTAAACGCGCTAGTCGCGTGCTTGTGGTTCCTCGTTTCTTTCGTGGCACTCAACGCGAAATGGCGTTCTGCACCGATTTCGCTGTTGCAGCCGTTCTTCAACCTCGCTTTCATCTTCCTGTGGTCGCGAATCTCGTTTCTCGAGGCTGGCGTCACGATGGAGTCGCCGGTAATCGCTGGCTTCAAACTCTTGCTTGCGACCGCCGTCCTGCTGCTCGCGTTGTGGTCGCTTTTTTACGTGATAAATGCGCCCGCAAAACGCAATCTCGGGGTTAGCGCGATTCAAGCAGCCGCGCTTTTCTTCGCGCAAACCATTCGCGGCAGCAAGGATTTCGAACGAGTGCTCGAGGAAATGGGCGAGCCGGCGTTAATGCCCGTTCGCGCGTTCGAATTCAAGACACTCGGCGGCAAGCCGAAGGCGCTTTTCGTTATTCCGTCGCTTCACTTTGGTCCTTTCGGCAACGTGGGTGGAAGCGAATACCCTGTGCGCTTGAGCGCTGAATTAGGGCAAAGGCATGGCACTACTTTCGTTTGGCACGGGCTCGTCAACCACGATTTTAATCCCGTCGACTCAAGCGATTACGCGCGAGTTGCTGCGGCAATCGAGAAAGCGCTGCGCGAAGCGGAAATGAATAAAAACGAAGGCGCACGAACAGCTGGCTTCTTTGAGTCCCGCGCCGGCGCAGCGAACATAGCCGGCTTAGCTTTCGGCGGCAGCGGAGTGAAGAAAAACGCAACGCCCGCATTCGCGTTCGCGACTGTGTCGCGTTTTCCGGAAAGCACCGAGGATTTCGATTACGGACTTGGAGAAGCGTTGCGCAACGCGTGCGGCGCGCGATTGCGCGCCGAGTGCGTGATAGCGGATAGGCACAACTGCTTGACTGACGGTACTGAAGTCTCCGCTGGAGGCGAAGCGTTCGCTGAATACGAGGAAGCGGCGCGTGGAATCGCGCAACCGAAGCAGGCGTCTTTCAAACTCGGAGTCGCTGCGTTTACGGAAACTGGTTTCTCGCCGCAGCAGGGAGTCGGCCGCGCGGGAATTCGTGCGGCTGTGTTCGAAATAGGTCGCGAGCGAGAGCGCGAGCGCCGCAAGCGCTATTGCCTCGTGCTCATCGATGCGAACAACTGTACTCCCGCTTTTCGCGCGCGCGCAGTCGAATCGCTCAAGCGCAAGTTCGGCTTCGACTGGGTGGAAATCGCGACGAGCGACACGCACTCCGTGAATTCGCTTGCCGGAATATACAATCCGCTTCCAGGCGGCGCGTCGGGAGAAGCTCTCGTCAAGCAAATCGAGCTCGCAGCCGAAAAAGCGCTGCAAAACCTCGAGCCTTGCAAAGCGTGGTACGCGGAATCGAGGGTGTGGCTCGACGTTATGGGCGCTGAAAGCCAAAGCGAAATGCTTTCGACGATTAACGCTATAATCGCGGTTGCAAAAATCATTGCGCCAGCGATACTCGTGTTGTCGATTTTGCTCGTGACGGTCGCGCTGCTCGTGTGGAAATAAGGTCAGTATGCTTGAAGTAAAAAATTTGCGATTCGAAAGTGGTTGTCTTGCGAATAGGTTTTTTCACTGACTCGTATTTGCCTAACGTCGACGGCGTAGTCCGCTCGCTTCTCACGAACCGCGCGGCGCTCGAAAGCCGCGGGCACTTCGTTTCGATTTACGCTTCAGGCAGCAGGGAAGCGAAACGAGCGAACCGCGATCCAAACGTGCATTACTTCACCGGCGTTTCCTTTCCGCTTTACAAGCAGTACAAAATCGCGCTCCACCCGTTTCCTGCCATTCGCGCAGCCGAACGCGATAAACTGCAGATCGTGCACTGCCACGGAATCGCTTCCATGGGTGTTACGGCGAAAGCAACCGCGCGCGCCTTGCGCCTGCCGCTCGTAGGCACGTTTCACACGCTGATTCCCAGCGCCGCTGAAAGCTTTTTGAGGCCCAAAGTGCTTGGTGCGGCCACCCGCGAACTATTGTGGCGGTTTTTCGCCCGCTTTTACAAGAATTTCGACGTGGTGACGGCGCCAAGCGAAATCATCAAGCGCGAACTCCTCAAGCACGGCGTCCACGCTCCACTCGCCGTTATTCCGAACGCGGTAGATTGTTCGCGCTTCAAACCCGCTGCCGCAGCAGCCGCGCTTCGCGAGAAAAAAAAGTATTGTCCTAAAGGCGAAACGCTAATCTTGTGCGCGGGAAGGGTTAGCAAGGAAAAAAACATCGACGTCCTCATTCGCGCCTTGCCGCTCGTTCTCGAGCACGCGCCGGCGAAGCTCGTCATAACCGGCGAGGGGCCCGCGAAACGCGATTGCCAGAAGCTCGCGCGCCGCCTCGGATTGTGGGGAGACGTTTTCTTTACGGGCTTCGTCGAGGAAAGCGAGCTCCCGCTGCTTTACAGCGCCGCCGATTGCTTCGCGAGTGCAAGCACTTTCGAAACGCAAGGCCTCGCGCTCCTCGAAGCGATGGCTTGCGGCACACCTTGCGCCGCAGCCCGCGCGCTCGCTTTCACTGAAGAGGTGCGGAACGGACGCAACGGGTTCTTGTTCGAGCCTTACAGCGCTGAAGACTGCGCGGAAAAAATCTTGGCGCTCGCAAGCGCTGGCGGCGTTGGGCGCGCGGGAGAAAGAAAGCGCGCGAGGATGGCGCGCGAGGCGCGGGCGAGCGCGATGGAAGTCGACGTGCCGCTAGTCGCTGGATTGTGGGAATCACTTTACTCTAATTTGGCTTGACGGCACGGGCTTCTACGCTGGTAAGGCGCTAGCTTTTAGCTGGAGCGAAATAAACGGGATTGACTATTATTGCGACGCGTTGCGCGACCGACTTGTTCAAGAGCTTCACGTGTTCTTCCAGCGCCTTGTGCTCATCGACCGCCATGTTCTTTATGGGGCAAACCGGTCCGCCGGTCAACCTGCCTTTCAGCACGCAGTAAAGCGTTTTCTCGGCGTAAGCTGTTGTTTTGACGAAGTACTTTCCGTCGTACGTTATGATGAGCGAGTGCTTGAAGATTACTCCCGGTATTTTCGAGTCGTCCGTCGACTCAAGCGCGCACGCTTCGAGGAATAGTTCCGCGGCGCGCAAGCGCGTTATTCGGGCGTTCGTTTGCGCGCCGGTTGTGTCCGCAACGCGTTTCGAGTATTTCGGCGACAACAGCGGCAGATTCCGCTTGACTTCAGTAGTCGCTTCAATCATGTCGAAAAGAGGCTCTTTTCCGCTCATTGAAAACTCCACCCCGTTTCCTTCCCTTGCGCGCTCATTTTCTCTATTATTAGGCTTAACCCGGATTATTAACCGCTTGCTAAACGCTCGCTGCGCGCTCGCTAAATCCTTTTAACCACCAGCATCGCCAAGCGCTCGCTTCGCTTCCTCGATTGCCGCTTCCAGAATTTTTTCGCCTACGTCCTCGTCGAACCGAATGCTTGCCGCTAGCTCGTGCCCGCCCCCGCTGCGAACAGCGCTGCCGAACTGTTCTTTCAATCGCTCGATTATTCCGTTCGCTTTGAAGCCTACGCCGCCCGCGGGCTTGCTGCCCCTGAAGCTCAGCGAATCGCGAATGAAGCCAATGCTTACCACCGCGAGGTGCGCGTCGGCGTATTCGAGCGCGTTGTGGATTTCGTTTATAGCCAACGATTTCGAGGGAAATTCGTTTTTCTTCAAAAAGCTCATGCGCGTCACCTGCAGCACGGCCTCACCTCGGCCGTCGCGCCGCGCGATACGAAACGTCTTCGTGTTCTTGCGCGCGTTACCCATCATGTCCTCGATTGCGGTGCGCGCTTTCTTGTAGTAAATGTCGAGCGTCTGCGCGTCAGCCAGCATTTTTTCGCAGTCGTCGAGCGAGTGCTTTGTTTGCGACAAGTATTCGAGCGCGAGCACTTGCGGCCAAACGCCCTTGCGGAAGTCGGAGTGGTCGCCTTCAAGCGAAACCCAGAGCAACTCTTCCCGCGGCGCAGCCTGCATTCGCCGCGCGATTTCGAAGCAAAGCAAACCAGTCGTGTGCGAAGAAGTACCGCCGGCGGCGATCGAGTTCACGAAAGCGAGGGAGTGCTCGCGCAAGCGCGTGTCCGGCGGGTGGTGGTCGACGATGACGACGTCGAAGAATGACGCTGCGTCGCGGACGGCGTCGTGCGAATCCTCGTTTCCGCCGTGGTCGAGCAGCAAAAGCAACGGCTTTTTTTGGAATCCGAGCGCCCAATTCCTGTCTTCGAGCAGGCGAAACGAATCGTAAATCGCGTAATCAGTCCACTCGCTGCGCAAAAAAGTTTTCGGCAGCGGCACTGCCGCGCGATCCGCGCGGCCTGCGCGGCTTGCGCCTGCACCTGAGAAATCAAGGATTGCATTCTTCAGCAGGAGTCCGGACGTGATTCCGTCCGCGTCGTCGTGGTGGCGAATCAGAATCGGCGTCAACGAGAAAACGCGTTCCATCAAAACGCGCGCGACTCGCTCGAATTCCGGCGCCAACGCGCGCAAAGCGGCGTCTTCGAAAAAAAACTGCGGCTTCGGCGCGAGAGGCGCGCATTCTTTTTCGATTAGCGCAGTTGCTTGCGCAGCGAGCTCCGCTTGCTCTGCCGCCGGCAGCAAAACGATTTCGTCAGCGTCGATTTTTGTTCCGTATCGCGCGTCCTTAGCTTCTGCGCCGCTTACGGCAACCGCTTCTCCGAGCGCGTAATCGCTTTGCGTGGCCCACTGGTCGACGAAAACGTGTTTCGCCGCGTTTTTCGCGGCGTTCGGGCACAATAGCCAATAACCCGGGTTCGACGACAGCGTCTTGTTTAAAATCACGCCTTTCGCTTGCATGAAGTATTTTTAAGTCGCGCCGCGCTTTTAATTTGTTCTGAACTCGTACGGGTGATTCGATTTGTCGGCGAAATGGCATTATTTCGAAAGCATAAGCCGCATTCCTATTTTTCCAATGGACTCGTGTCTTTACGGCGTAGGCATAGGCATCAAACCCATCGTCGGATGCAAGCAGGACTGGCTTTTCTGGTACAAGAATTTCGAGTGCAGGCTTTACTGCGCGCAGAACGAAAGGACGAGGACAGGCGAAGCAGTTCTCGCGAAGTGCGGAGACGCGGCGTTCCTAAAAAAATTCGAGTCGGAACTCAAGCGCAACGCCGAAGCGCTCGTGCGGCACTCGCAAAAATTCGTTGAAAGCGAACGCCTTTCGAACGAAGAACTCGCCGCAGCGTTGGACGAATACTCCCGGTTGGGAAACGTCACTTACTCTTGGGGCGTACTGCCGAATCTGCTCGATTACACGAGCGACGAAGCGGACAATGTTCTCCTCGCCAAGCTCGACGCTTACTTGCGGCGCGCAACTGGCGGCGCGAAGCAAAGCGTTGTTTGGATGAAGGACTTGACGACGCCGGACGAAGAGAGTTTCACGAACCGCGAGCAAAAAGAGTTCCTCGAACTCGCGCTTGAATTCAATAAAAACCGGCGGCTCGTCGAAGCGCTGCGCTCTCAGCCGTTAAGCGAAATCAGCGCGTTAATTCACGAGCCGCGCTTCGCGAAAGAAAACGCTTTGCTCGCCGAACACGCGCGCAAGTGGGAGTGGCTCTCATTCTTGTTTATGGGACCCGTGAAGTGGACGAAACACTATTTCCTGCACCGCTTGCACGACGCACTCAAGCACGAAGCGGACATCGAAGGCGAACTCGCGCATGCGCGCGCCCTTCCGCAATACGTGCGCAAGGCGCGCGACGCTGCGCTTGAGGCGGTGCGCCTGGATGCAGAGCATGCGGCGCTTTTCGAAGCAGCTCGCAAAATGATTTTCCTGAAAGCGTGGCGCAAGGACATGCAAGTGCGCTCGTATTATTACGCGAGCAACGCGGTGCGCGAGGCTGCGAAGCGCTTGTCGCTGTCGCCTGAACTCGTTTACTGCATGACAACCGGCGAACTCGCATCCGCGCTGCGCGGAATCGCGTTGCGCGGAGTCGCATTGCACGGAGTCGCATTGCACGGAGTCGCATTGCGCGGCGAGACTGCGCCAGCAGCAACGGCCGCGCCGGACAAATACGAGTTGGAAGAGCGCAGGCGCGAGTGCGCGCTTTACACTGAAGGGAATCGAGTTCTAGTCGCTACAGGCGACGCGTTGAAGCGTTTGACTGCGGACATTGAAGGCGAAGAGAAGAAATTCGTGGAAGTGAAAAAAATCAAGGGGACTTGCGCTTGCCCGGGCCACGCATTCGGCACCGTACGCGTGGTCAACAACGCGGAAGAAATGCATAAAATGCAGCGCGGCGACGTTCTCGTGAGCCAAATGACTAACCCGGAAATCGTTGTCGCGATGAAGCGCGCGGCAGCAATCGTCACGGACTTCGGCGGCTTGACGTGCCACGCGGCGATCGTGAGTCGCGAACTCAACATTCCTTGCGTGGTGGGCACGCGCATCGCGACGAAGGCGCTGCGCGACGGAGACAAAGTCAGCGTTAACGCGACTCTCGGCGAAGTCACTAAAGCTTGACTGGAATCAAATGTGTTTTCGCAAGGCGAGCAATGCGCTCCTAGCACTGGGGCTTACCGCTTTTTGTTTTTCATTTAAATCCAACAGCGTTGAAATTTGCATCGAAAGACGCTTTCTTACGGATGGGGTCAATCCACCTTCGGCGATTCGCTTGTGAACAGGGTACACGTGGGACAAAACGCATTTGCCGCGGTCTTCGATGAGCCGACCAATTAGTTCAATGACTGTCTCTGCACGTCGTGGGTTTCTCGCGTAATCAATCTCGTCTAGGCGGCGTAGTATAGTACACCAAAGCGTGTTCGGAACAAAAGTTTTGAGATCGCGCGGCGGAAATTCGTTTCTGCGCTTGCCCGCTACGGAATCTGAAAAATGCTTTGCGGCGTCTACTAGTTCATCGTCAGTAAAATGACCTTTAGCAAAAAAATCGCTCAACGCGCCGTAACCAGTTTTAGGCTCATCGTGCCTCAACTGGCGAGTTATGAATTCGGCGTTATTCAACAAGGAACACCTGGAAACTAATAATAAGCTTGCAACGCGAATAAATAACTTTATGTGCTCGAAAAAGGAAGGCAAAAAAACTGTTTTCTTCAATCCGAGAATGGATTTCAACCGTGCTTTCTCCAGCCTCGCGCTGCGCGCAGCGCTCGCGCTCGGCGCAATTCCAAAAAACCCGGTTGTTGCGGACGTGTTCTGCGCTGGGGGAGCCAGGGGAATCACCTACGCCGCCGCTCTCGCAAACACCCAAAAGAAAATCGTTTTCGTTGATGCGAGTCCGCAGGCAATAAAGCAAGCCAAAGCCAACGCGCGGAAAGCAGGCATCAAAAAAGCGGTTTTAGCTTGCGACGAAGCAAACGCGTTTCTCGCTAGCCACACGCACGAGTTCGACTGGGTTGACTTGGACCCGTTCGGAACGCCAGCTCCGTTTATCGAAAATGCGTTGCGCGCGCTGCACACGGCGCGCAACGGTGGCGTTCTCTCGGTTACAGCGACGGACTTGGCAAGCAGCGCGGGCCGCTATCCCGCTCCGTGCGAGCGCAATTACGGCGCGCGCCCGCTTTACTGCGAATTCTCTCATGAAACCGCGTTGCGCATTACGCTCGGCGCAATCGCGCGCTCCGCCGCTCGCTTCGACGCGGGCACCGAGCCGCTCGCCGCATGGTATGAAGAGCATTACGTCAAGATAATCGCGCGAGTCAAGGAAGGAACTTCAAAAGCTGACGCGAGTCTGCGGGAAACCGGATTCGTTAACTACTGTCCAGCGTGCGGAAATCGTGAGGCTTCCGAGATTCCAAAAGAAAAATGCGTGGCTTGCGGTAAAAAACAGGTTTGGGGCGGCCCGCTTTGGCTGGGCTTGACGAGCGACTCCGCTTTCCTCAAGAAAATGGCTGTGCTCGCGGGCAACGAAAAAGAAAAAAGGTTCGCGGAACTTCTTTTTGAAGAGAACGATTCGGCGTTGCCGCCTTGGTTTTTCGATTTGCACGAGCTCGGCTCGAAACTCAAAATAAATTCGCCGAACAAGCTTGCGCTCATAGAAAAACTGCGCAAAAAAGGTTTTCGCGCGACGCGAACGCATTACTCGGGCACCGCAATCAAAACTAACGCGGGTTACGCGGACTTGCGCCGCTTGATTAGGTAGAGATTGTTGCCGCGCTCGTCAATCGCAACAATCAAAGGTCCGAAGCTGCGCGCGTCGAGTTCCCACAACGCTTCAGGCTCGCCGAGTTCAAGCCAACGAACGCTCTTGACTTTCAACTGCCGGGCGTAAAGCGCTCCCGCCCCGCCCACTGCAGCCAAGTAGACGCACTTTCCTCGCATCGCAGCCGTCGTTTTCGCGTCAACGCCGCCTTTACCGATAATCGCCCGAACACTGCACTTCTTGATGAACGACGGAAGAAGCGAGTTCATGCGCGAGCTCGTCGTCGGTCCCGCTGAAACGAGTTTCCATTTTTTGCGTTTCTTCTTCGCGAGCGGCCCGCAGTGGTAAACGCAAGCGCCGCGCGGAATCACGTTCGGTTTTTCGAGCAAGCGCTTCGTTGCTTGGTCGCGCGCCGTGAAAAGCTTTCCGCTCAAGAAAACAACGTCGCCAGCGCGAAGCTTTCGCACGTCGTTCTCGCTCAAAGGAGTCTTCAAAAACATTACAGTCACTTTAATCTCGCGCTCGCCTTGCGCAACGCCCAGCAATTCAGCGTCACCGCAACCGGCAAGCAAGCCGTGTGCGTGGGCGCGGTTTCGACTCGAACGCCAAGCGCGGTCGTCGAGCCCCCCAAGCCCATGACGCCTATTCCCAACGCGTTTATTTCAGTTAAAAGCCTTTTTTCCAACGCGGCGTTCGCGAAGTTGCGGCTTTGTTCGTTCTCGCGCAACAACGCTTTTTTTGCGAGGGCGAGCGCGCGTTCGGCGTTTCCGCCGATTCCGACGCCGACGAAAACCGGGGGGCACGCGCGCGATGCATGGTTTTTCACGAACAGGATTACGCAGTCTTCTATTTTTTGAGAAGTTGGGGGTAACATGAAGACGCCAGTCTGGTTCTCGCTTCCCGCGCCCTTGACGAATAAAGTCAAGCGAGCGCGCTTCGCGCGCGAAGGAATAAAGTGTATTATCGGCTCGTTTGCTTGGAGTGGTTTCCGCGTCAACGCGTCAACGCTGTTCGGCCGCAACGGAATTTTCTTCAAGGCTTTACGAACTCCGTCACGGATTCCTTTTTCTATCGACGCGAAATCCTTGTCCGCTTCAACGAAGAACTCGAGAAAGCCCGTGTCCTGGCAAATTGGCAATTTCTCTTTTTGCGCGAGAGCCACGTTGTCGAGAATCGTTTTCAACTGCAGCCGCGCGAGCTTGCTTTTTTCTCGCTTGAGCGCCGCACGCAGCGCGCGCTCGACGACTGACGGCAGCTTCGTTTGCACTTCAAGCAAAATTTTTTGCGTTAATAAAGAAACTTGACTGGAATTCACTTTCTCGCTACCCCCGTCTTGCGCGCGGCGC
>JAZDKN010000162.1:0-2443 GCA_043803065.1 Microcaldota archaeon | reverse complement strand
AACCAGAACTTGAAGTCACCCTTTTCAGTGGGAATGACGAGCCGTCCGTTAGCGTCAAGGTACGGGTCTCCCGTAATCTTGTAGTCCGTCACTTCGCCCGTCTTCTTGTCTACGACGCGCAACACGTCGTTCCCGGCCGCGTCCTTCGTTAAATAAAAGAGATGGTTTTCGTCTTCCCACGACTGCATTCCGCCTTCGCCTTGAATGCTTTTAAGCGCGTTGCGGAAATCGTCGCTTAATCCCGTTTTCTCGCCCGTATCCATCTTGATTGCGTTCGCCGTCGTCCCATCAGACAAGGCGTTCTTCGCGGGCGTAACGCCGATTTTGTTGACGTTCGCCGCTAGCTCGTCAGCGAGAACGTAAATGAATAGAACGAGGTTTCCAGTCGACGGGTCATACTCGAGCTTGCCGCGGTCGCCGATTATCGTTCGAATCTCGCCAAGCGACTCGCCTGTGACCGTGCTTCCAGGCGGGCCGTCTAGCACGACCGCGCCGTTGCCGAGAACAGTGAGCTTCGAGCCCTCCAGGCGCGTGCCGAGCGAAGCGTAATCGTCAATGCTCGGCGCGCTCACTTCGCTTCCCTTCTTAGCGCCGTTTTTGCCGCTTGACGCGACGAGGCGAGTAAAGCGAATCGCGTTCTGTTCGACTGCGGCGATTCCGTCGCTCGTGTCAACGCTCGAGATGCGACCGAGAAACGGAGTCAAATCGCCCGTCGCGTCGACGCTGCGTCCCGTAACTTCGAAAATTCGCGCTTTCAAGCACTCGGCCGTCTCGCACGAGCCGACGAGCGCGGGGCTGCCGCCCGCCTTAACTTCGAGAAACGGAGTGTCGCCGCAAGCGAGCTGCGCTTGAATGATTTTGTTCGGTAGAATCACGCGCGCGAGTTCTTGCGAGCGCAATCGCCCGAGCGAGCGCAAGCGCCAAGCGTAATCGTTGAACTGAGCGAGCAATCGGCCTTGCTTGTCGTAAAAGTTTATTCCGTTGACGTCGAAGCGCGCGGTCTTGTCCCCGCTCTGGTAGTTTTCAACGAAACGGCAGTTTTCGCCGTTCAGCATTTCCCACAACCTGCTTTTGACGGAGAAAGCGCTGCGCTCGATTTGGAGATAGAAGATATCCTCGGGCTGGATGTTGCCGTACTGGTTTTCCATGCCGAGCTTGACGTTCAAAATCTCCTTCATTTGCGACAGCGGCGTGCCGTTTTGCGCTGCGGCTTGCGCGGCAGCTTGCCCGAGCTTGAGGTTCGCGATCGCGTCCGTAATCGAGGAAAGCTTGTCGTTCGCGGTGCTCGCCGTCTTTTTGACTGTCGGCTTCAATTCCTGGTAAGCGAAAATCAGGTGTTCGGGGTCCTTGCACGAAGCGACATAGTTTTGAGCTCTGCTGAGAATCCACCACTGCAACGCGGTAGCAATGTTTAGCTGATTGATTACGTTAGTAACTCCTTGATATGACCCGAGGTTAAGAAGAGGCCCTTGCTGGAGAAAACTATTTAATGCTGTGGCTAGCCGTGTCCTAAATAGACCGAGGAAAGGCAACGCGTAACTTGAAATCCAGCCGCCGACCATAACCGCGGAATACTGTTTTTTGAACTCGGACAGCTTCGCGTAATCACAGTCTATGCCTTTGAATTCGTTCGGGTCGACTTTCATTATGACTTCGTTTAAAACCAGCGCTGAAGCAATGCCTAAAACGCCAAAACTCGAGTCTCTGATTACCGCGTACGTAACTATCCACGGAACCGCCAAACCTGACAAGTATGAAAGGGTGGCTGCGGCTTCTTTTCTGTTTAGTTTGATTGAATCAGGAAAAGCGTTGTAAGCCGACGTTTGCAGACTTGTGAATTTGTCGCTTTCACCGAAACCGCGCACGTCCTCGAAAGCCGTGACAAAACTCTTCTGTTTCCAATTCGTGTTTATAGTCCACGAACCGTCTTTCGTAAAAATATGAGTCCAAGCCTGTTCGCTTGAGTCAACCAGAGCATCTTCAGGTTTGTTTATGAAAAACAAGCTACCTGGTTTAAAGGCTTTTTCTGGAGGCAGTACGCCGCCGCCAAAATAACCTGAAACTAGCTCCATTACTCTGCCCATCCCAAAAACATCAGTAGCTTCCCGGAATTTTCCTATAGTGCCTCCACCGGCGAACAGTAGAACGTGCTGCGGCACGTTCCTGCCGCCAAAGGAGAACAGCATCGCGTTCGGAGTTGCGAACGCCAGCCTAGCAGGTCCAAGCCACATTGCGCCTATAACTATCCCCAATCCCGCCCGGCGAGTTGCCGAGTAAAGCACCGCGTTAAAAGCTTTGTTTTTGCTCTCCAAATCGCTGACGACTTTTTGATTGTATCTTTTCTCGATTATTGCGGTTGCGTCCGCGTCAACTCGAGCGTTCGCGTCAAAGTATCCTTTGAAAGCGCCGGCTTCCTGCAAGTCCGTGAATTGAATTGTTTGTC
>JAZDKN010000161.1:0-8594 GCA_043803065.1 Microcaldota archaeon | reverse complement strand
GGCGAGTTTGTTCGAGGCGCGCGCGATTTATTACCGAGTTGAAAACGGTTTCGAGCACGTGAAAGTCGGGCTCAGCGCGGTCGTCCAGAAAATGATTCAAAGCGAGTCAAGCGGAGTGATGTTTACGGCGGACCCCGTCACGGGTGACCGCTCGAAAATCATTATCGAAGCGGGTTTCGGACTCGGGGAAGCGGTCGTAAGCGGGCAAATCACGCCGGACAATTACGCCGTTGATAAGGAAACGCTGCGCATTACCGACAAGTTTATCGCGCAACAGGAAATGATGATTATCCGCCTTCCGAGCGGCAAGACGGACCACGCGGATGTGCCGGAAGAGATTCAGGAAAAACAGAAGACTAGCGACGATTTCATCGTGCAAATCGCGAAATTCGGCCGCGCGATTGAAAAGCATTACGCTTACCCGCAGGACATCGAGTGGGCGATAGAGAACGGGCGCGTTTACATAACGCAAAGCCGAGCCATAACCACAATCAAGGGGAAAGGCGAGGGAACGGGATTCGGCGCGGCTGCGAAAAGCGGAACGCCGGCAAATGAAGCCGCGCCTGCCGCGGTGGTTGCAACCAAGGCGACCGACGCAAAAAACGCTAAAGACGCTAAAGTCATTCTCAAGGGTTTGGGCGCTTCCCCCGGAATCGCTTCGGGCGTCGTCAAACTCGTCACCGACAAAAATCAACTCGCAAAAATAACGAAGGGCGACATCCTCGTCACTGAAATGACGAGTCCCGACTACGTGCCGGCAATGAAGCGCGCGAGCGCGATAGTCACTGACGCAGGCGGAATGACGTGCCACGCCGCAATCGTGAGCCGCGAACTCGGGATTCCGTGCATCGTTGGAAGCAAAACCGCTACGAGCGTGCTCAAGGAAGGACAAACAGTTACAGTCGACGCGAAACGCGGAGTAGTCTACGACGGCAAAATCGCGCTAGAAGCGCCGGCGCAATCAGCAGCTACAACCGCGGGAACAATTACGGTAATGGGCGGCGGCGGTTACACGACGGGCACGAAGATTTACGTGAACATCGCGGATGCCGACGTGGCGGAGAAAGTAGCGCAAAAAGAAGTTGACGGAATTGGGCTCCTCCGCGCGGAATTCATGATTGCGGGGCTCGGCGTGCACCCGAACAAGCTCGCGAAAGACGGCCGTTCGCGCGAGTTCATCGACATGCTCGTGGAAAACCTCCGCCGCATTTGCAGCGCTTTCGATCCGCGTCCCGTAATTTACAGGGCGAACGACTTCAAGACGAACGAGTACCGCGGCTTGCCGGGCGGAGAGGAATTCGAGCCCAAGGAAGAAAACCCGATGATCGGTTACCGTGGTTGCTTCCGCTACGTACTTGATCCTACGGTCTTCAAAATGGAGATCGAGGCAATCAAGAAAGTCCGCAACGAGTATGGTTTGAAGAATTTGTGGCTCATGATTCCGTTCGTGCGCACTGTTGAAGAATTCGAGAAGTGCAAGCAAATCTGCGAGGAAAACGGACTCCCGCAGAATCAAGACTTCAAGCTCGGGATAATGTGTGAAGTGCCGAGCACAGTAATAATGGCTGAAGAGTTTTGCGAGGCTGGCGTAGATTTTATGTCGATTGGGAGCAACGATTTATGCCAACTCACGCTGGGTGCGGACAGAGATTCTGGGATTTTTGCGAAGTACTTCGATGAGCGAGACCCGTCAGTCATGCGCTCGATAAAGCTGGTAATTGAACGTTGTCACAAGCACGGGATTCCGTGCGGAATCTGCGGCCAGGCTCCTAGTGTGTGGCCCTCTGTTGCAGAGAAGCTTGTTGAATTCGGTATTGATTCCATGAGCGTTAATCCCGACGTTATCGAGCGAACTCGCAAAATCGTTGCCAGCGCGGAAAACAAGGTCATGCTGCGCAGGCTCGCGGATTTAACGAAAAAGAGTTCGTGCGATTGCGGTTGCGGCTGCAAATGCGGCTGTCACGAATAAAAACTTTGCTACGCGCCAACTGGCGCAATGCTCGTGACGCCAGACAAGATACCTGTGAACACAATTTACGTGATACACTCGAAGAGAAAAGAAATTCCGCTTCAGTACTTGTTGGCAATTCTTAATTCGCGTCTTATCGCTTACTACACCAGTAAAAAATATGCGACAACTGCGATGCGCGGCGGATTTATTGAGTTAAGAGCGTTCGAGATAGAATCAATGCCGATCAGGATAGGTGATAAAAAAATTAAGCCAGCCGCTGAATTGGTAGAACAAATAACAAAACTAAGCGAAAAATTAGTGGCGGCTAACGAGCAGACCGACGAGAGCGTTAGATTAAAGAGGGAAATTGCTGCGGTTGACGCGCGGATTGACGAGTTGGTTTTTGATTTGTATGGTTTGACGGCGGAAGAACGCCGAATCGTCGAAGAAAGTTTTGCGAAGTGATTGAATTGAAGCATTTCGGTTGCACTAAAGAATTGTTGTCTACTTACAAGAAAATGTTGAACGAGCGTTACGGGATTCCAAAGAAAACTTTGAGCGGCAAGGATTGTAGCTGGATTAACACTTGGCTGGAAAAAAACGTCGGGGGGTTAACTTGAAGGCGATTAGGGGTTGAAAAAAATGGAGGGCAACTATCCATAGTCTCAGAAAAAGTCAACGTATTTTCAGTCCCGTGCGCTTCTCGAATTCTTTCGCGTTGTAAAGCTTCCGCTTGCCCGCCTTTTCTTCCTTCAAAATCCTGTCGATGTCCCGAGCGTCCTCTTCGTCCTCCAAGTGCTCGAGCAGCGAATACTTGTCCCCGAGCGTGAGCAGTCCGAGCATTATCGCGTCAGTCTTCGTCTTCGCGATTCCAAGTTTCATTGCGCTCGCGATTATTTGCTCGGGAATACCGACCAGCCTAATGTTCATGTTCACTCAAACCACGCTCCAAAACCCCGTAAAACCCGAAAAACACCGTTTTGACGCATTTATTATGCTGTTTTCCACTATAAAAACTTAATGGAAGCGGGGTTGCGGAAAAGTTAAGCGTTCGGGTGCCGAAAGAAACTGCTCGCACGCGATTTGAATGGGGCGGAGCAAACGTGGCTGGCTTCAAAGCTTTTTTCTTCGACGTCTTCATCGACGAGTATAACGCGCTCGATAATTCCGTGAAGCAGCTCGCCGACAAGAAAATCAAGAAGATTCTCGAAAACCCGTTCGCGGGAAAACCGCTTCACGGCGAACCGCTTCGCTTTAACGAAAGATTCGCAGACTCGAAATACCGAATAATTTACAAAATCCAAGGCGAAATCGTAAAGTTCGCGAAAATCGGAAAGCGCGATGAAGTCTACCGCTAAATTCAAGCGTAGTAATAATTTCCGCTTTCTTTCTGCTCGCGGTCCGCGACGCTGTTTTCCTTGTTCGCGCGCGGCCGCCCCGTCTGCGGATCACGGCGGAACGTAACACCCATTTCCCGCAGGAAATCGTGCATTCCCTCGCGCTGTCCCTGCGGCGCGCCGGCTTCGCCGCGCTTGCCTGCTACGCCCGTGAACAAAAGGATTTTGTCGCTGACTGCGTCGATGAAGAGCAAGTCGTGGTCGACTACGAAGCAAGGAGTTGAAGTCGAAGCCGAATCCGAGGCGCGTTTTATGAGCTCGGCTGCTTCGAGGCGTTGTTCTACGTCGAGGAACGCGCTCGGCTCGTCGATTAGCCGCAAATCGCATTCTTGCGCCAATGATAACGCAATCGATAGTCTTTGAAGCTCGCCGCCACTAAGCTCTTTAACTTTTTTGTCGAGCAAATCTTCAACTTCCAGCTTGCGTTTTATTTCAGCAAAGCCGTCCGGCGGACTCGCCATTGTTTTCGCGAAGAGCTCGCGCACGGTGCCCGCGAAATCGCTTTTAAGATATTGCGGTTTGTATGCCACCTTCTTTTTTGGAACAATCTCGTTGTTGTCGCTCTTTTCCACTCCTGCGAGCAGCTTCACGAACGTCGTCTTGCCGATAGCGTTCGGACCGAGCACGCCCACCGTTTCCGCGAAAACTTCGCCGTTAGCGGCGCGCAATTCAAACTCGGGATACTTTTTGTGCAGCGCAGGGTAAGAAAAAACGCTTTCGCGACGCGCTTTGCCGTCTGCCGGCGCGCGGGCGTGGAAATGAATTGCGTGTTCGCGGAACCGCACGTTTTCCTCGCGCAGAAAGCCGTCGAGGAACTCGTTTATTCCGACTCGCGTGCTCTTCGGCTGCGATACGACGCCGAAAGCTCCTTTTTCGCCGTAAAGCACGCAAACGTTGTCGCTTAGATAATCGAGAACCGCGAGGTCGTGTTCTACTACGACCACGCTTTTTCCGTGTTGTTCAGCCAAATTTCTGATTCCTTTAGCCGCGAGCAAGCGTTGCTTTACGTCAAGGAAACTCGCGGGCTCGTCGAAGAAATAAGTTGCGGCGTCGCTGACGAACGTTGCCGCGATCGCCGCGCGCTGGAGTTCGCCTCCGCTTGCTTCACTGAGCTTGCGGTGCAAGCAATTCTGCAACTCGAATTGCTTGATTGCGGCGGCGTAAGCGTCGCGTTCGTCGCTGCTTCGCACGAAATATTCGATTGAGTCGTCCGGCTGTTGCGCGGCGATTTCGTCTACGTACTGACGCTTCGCGACGACGCTGCGCTCGCCTGCGGGAGTAGTGAAAAACTTCGTTGCCGCGGGCGGGAGGAACGAACGCAGCTCTTTTTGAGTGAGTTCGTAGTGGAAGACGCCGAAGTTTGGCGCGAGCGAACCGTCGAGCAGCCGAAGCAGCGTCGTCTTGCCGATGCCGTTTACTCCGATGATGCCCGTAACGCTTTTCTTTTGCGGCAAGAGGAAGCCGAACAAGCGGAAAGAGTTTTGTCCGTACTGAAAGAACGGCGCGCCGAGCGCGCTCGGCAGATTGACTATTTTTATTGCACCGAACGGGCATTTTTTAGCGCACAACGAACAGCCAACGCACTGCTTCTCGTCGATTACTGGAAAAACCTTGTTTTTCTTCGCGTGATGCGCTTGCGCTGCTTGGCTTGGTGTTGCTTGACCCAGCGCGGGTTTCTCTTCTTTCGGTATGGCTATCGCTCCGCCTCCCATGCGTTTGACGGGACAAACTTTTACGCACGCGAAACCGCATTTTTGCGAATCGCACTTGGAAAAGTCGATTACCGCTACGCGGTTCGCA
Source organism: Microcaldota archaeon (assembly GCA_043803065.1). GTDB lineage: Archaea > Micrarchaeota > Micrarchaeia > Norongarragalinales > Norongarragalinaceae > CAITNU01. The sequence continues at coordinate 3,446 of JAZDKN010000161.1, read as the reverse complement.
CGCTCTTTTTCTTTAGCCATAGCTAATCACTGAAGCGTATGAAGCGTAAATAGTGCGCGGCGGGGAATTAAAAACAAGGCGTTGGCGCGCGCTGCGCAAGCCGCGGGGCTCAAATTATGAGTATTAGTATTCCGATGACGATGAGTATTATCCCGAGCCAAAGCAATCCGCCGATGAGCAGATACGCCAAGAAAGCCATCAGCACGCCCGTCAGCGCGCCCGTGCCTGCTTTCGGCGCGAAAAACAAGAACCATTCCGCTAGAAGTATGAGCAATCCGACTGCGAGCGCTCCGATTCCGAGTTTGCTTACCATGAACATCCCCTGCTTGAAGCGCTTAACGCGCCGCGAGTTAAAAAGCCTTGTTTTTTAAGAACGCGGAGCAAAAATAAATTGAACGCTAACGGAGTGCAGCGTGCGAAAGACGCGTGAAGAGCGCGAGAAACGGTGCGCGAAATGAAGGTTAAAATCGGAGTAGAGGAAGGCGGAGTCAGCGAGCTGCGCCTCGAACCCGAAACGCTGGAAGATTTGTGGGTCGTGACGCGCCTAGCTAACGCTGGTGATATCGCTAAAGGCTACGCTTGGCGCAGGTTCAAAGCGCGCGACCTCGAACGCGCTGAAAGCGGCGAGAAAAAGAAAATCCGCGTAGAGCTGCGCGTCGAAAGCGTTGAATTCGCCGAAGCCGCGAACCGCGTGCGGTTGACGGGCGTGATTCTGCGCGGCGAACCAGAAGAGTTCGCTCCGTCGGGCGAACACCAGACGCTCGACGTCGAAATCGGCACTCGCTTCGAGTTGCGCAAGAAAATCGGCGTTTTCGAGCGCAAGATGCTTGAGGCGGCGCGAAAGCGCTCGACGCGCGTCGACGCGCTCATAATCGCTATGGACGACGAGCGCGCGACGCTCGCGCAACTCACGCCTTCAGGAGTGCGTTACGCTTACGAAATCGAGAGCGAAGCGAGCAAACGCGATCCGAAAAGCTACTCTGAGTTGCGCAAAAAATATTTTTCCGAAATTCTTAAAGCGTGCGAGGCCGCGGTGCAACGCGGAGCGCGCGTAATCGTCGCCGGCCCGGGTTTCGCGAAGGACGACTTCAAAAAATACGCCGAGCGCCAGAACGCCGACGTCGCCAAAAAAATTTCTTTCGAGACCACGAGCAACGCCGAGCGCACAGGCGTCGGCGAAATCGTCAAGCGCGGAATCGCGCAGCGCATTCTCGGCGAACAAAAACAGACGTTGGAATGGGAAAAACTCGAGGAGCTCAAAAAGCGAATCGCGCGAAACGGGCTCGTCGCTTACGGAATTGACGACGTGCGCGCTGCAGTCGAAGCGCGCGCTGCGGAAGAAATCTTCGTTCTCGACGAGATTCTGCGCAACGACGAGCGCGCGCAAAAAACCGTCGAAGTTGCTGAGCGCGGGGGAGCGGGCGTTTTCGTTTTCGACTCGCGCGACGAGGCGGGGCGCGAGTTCGCTGCTTTCGGTTTAGCGTGCCTGCTGCGCTACAAACTTTAGCAATCGCACAAGTTTTTTTTCAGTTCAAAAACTCGGCGCGAGAAAGCGTTTTTCGTGGCTGCCGCTCGACCAAACGTTGTAAGCGAACAACGCGCCCAAAACTATTAGAAGCAGCAGCAACAGGTTGCCTTCGAGGAGGAAATACAACGCGGCCAAGCCCGCGGCTGCCGGAACGAACAAGTCGTTGGCGGTGAGCACGTTCGACTCTCCTTCCAACCAGTTCCAATCTCTTTCAGCGGCGTTCGTTTTCGCAGCGTTCGTTTCGCCGCCTATCCTTGGCAACATTTTTCTTCACCAGTGCGCGGAGAGGCAGGGGCGAAATCAAAGAGGAACACCCCCTGCTTTGCAACCCCCTGCTTCCGCGGCACCGCAACGGTTTTCCACGTTAGCGCGAAAAAGCGAAGATCAAAATCAAGGCAAAACGGGCGCGCAAAACAAACCGTCAGGCCGTCATCCACCGCAAGCGTTGAACAGAACCAACTATATAAGTTTTTTGTTTTCCGTATTTTTTGTTAGATTTTGAACAAAACATCCGGCATTCGGGCAACCTTTTAAAATCGTTTAAAAACCGCTGAAAAGGCTTTTAAATTCCGAGCGCTTGAGGACTTTCCTTCTGCTAGTTTCGTTTCGCGATTCGTTTTATTGGTGGTGGAGAGGTTTCGCATGGCTGCAAGCGTTTCAGACGTAGTAATCGAGCTTCTGGAAGGCATGTATTACTTGAAGCCGGCGATGCGCCTCGACTTGATTAATTATTCGGCTCTAGCGCGCGTTATAAAACCGTTCGTGGAAGAAAAAACAGGCGGCAAAGTCGAGCTTGAGACGATCGTGATGGCGATTCGCCGCAACGTGCGCTTCCTCACGAGCGAAGCTTACCCGTCTGTTCTCGCGATAATGAAGGACACTAAAGTCGAGCTGCGTACGGGGTTCGCTTTCGTGAAGCTCAAGCGCAGGCCCGGAGTTTACGAGCAGGTTATGGATCTCGTAAAGACTTTGAACGAAGAGGAGGCTGCGAACAGTTACGTGATTCAGCGGGTGAACGAAATATCCGTTATCATTCCCGAGGACGTGCTCGCGCAAATAGAGCGCCTTCCCGCGGTTAAGAAGGACAAAAACACCGTGGTCGCCAAGCGCGGCGAGCTCGCGGTTATTACGATAAATTTGCCTGATGAGTCGCTGGACGTGCCGGGTGTTTACGCGTTGATAACGACGCAACTAGCTGATTTAGGCGTCAGCATCCTCAACACGGTGGGCTCGTTCACGCGCGTGTCTTTCCTCGTTACGGAGGAAGACGCGCCGCTGGCTTACGAGAAACTGACCAAGCTCATTCGGGAAAGCAAGAAGCTCGCGGCAAGAAACTTTTGAGCCTTCGTTTTTTTCGCTTTTTTGTTTTGGCGTTTGATTGCTGTTATTGCTATTTCTTCGCGTTTTTGCCTGCGAGCGCGAGCTGCGCGAGCAGCGCTTCTAACTGCACCCGCTCGTTCGCGCCTTCGCCCAAACGGAAATCGTATTCGCCCACGCGTTCGACGAGCGTTATCTTCGCTTCGTCGCCGACGTCGAGTGCGACTACTTCGCGGTAGACTTGCGCTATCACGTCTTCCCCGCTCAAGCCGTAGCGAATCATTAAATCATCAAGGAGCGTCCGCGCTTTCGAGAAATCGCCTTTCAACGCGAAGCGAACCATTTCGCCTACTTCCTTCGGCCGCGCGCGGCTCGCTACTTTGAACACGTCGTCTTCGCTCACGCGTTTTTCGCCTAAGCCGCTCGCGCCTTGCAAGACGTTGATCGCTTTGCGCGCGTCTCCGTCCGCGACGTAAACAACCGCGTCAACCGCTTTCTCGTCGAGTTTCAATCCTTCCGCGTCCATTATCCTGTCAACGATTTTTCGCACGTCCGGCTCAGCGAGCCGCGGAAAGCGGAATACGGCGCAACGGCTTTGAAT
>JAZDKN010000160.1:0-3618 GCA_043803065.1 Microcaldota archaeon | reverse complement strand
AAACTGAAAGACCTCACGCCTGCGCTCATCGAAGACGGCGCCGTCGACCGCATCATCCGCCTCGTTGAAGACAAAGTCGAAGCGCAGCACTACGAAGGCAAAGGCGAAGCGAAAAAACTGCTTTGGGCGAGCACGAAAAAGCAAGCGCACTACGAAAAGGACCCCGCGCTCGAGCTCGAGGCGCGCAGTTGGATGCGGCGCACGCACGCGAAAGCGCAATTCGTATTCGGCTCCCAGTTCGTCAGCCTCGCGAACGCGTTCAAGGACTTGCTCGTGCAGGAAGTCTACGTGAAACTCGGTTTCCGCGAAATGTATTTCCCGAAGTTCGAACCGTGGGCGGTGCCGCAGCGCAGCGGGCACGCGAAAAGCATTTACCCTGAAGCGTTCTTCGTAGCCGTACCGAAAAAAAGCGATCCCGCGCTTTGGGCGAAGGAAATGGATTATTTTCGCATTACGGGCGAAGTTCTGAAAGAAGAGTTCGCGGGCAAACTCGATTTCGTGGGAATAATGAGTTACGCGCAGTGCCCGCCGTTCTGGCGTTTTCTGGAAGGCAGAGTCGTCCTCGACGAGTCGATGCCGTTGCGCGTTTTCGATTGGAGCGGACCCACGTATCGCAACGAAGCCGGAGGCACTCAAGGAATCGCTCGCCTAGAGGAATTCCACAGAATCGAAACGCTGTGGGTGGGCACGCCCGAGCAGACGAAGAAAATAACGAGCGAACTCAGCGACGCGCTAACCGTTTTCTTCAACAAGACGCTGGACCTCGATTTCCAAAAGAATTGGATTACGCCGTGGTTCCTAGCGCAGGAAGGCAAGAAAACCTTGAGCGACAAGGCGAGCGAAGGAGTCGGCACAACGGATTTCGACGCGTGGCTTCCTTACCGGGGAACGAGGGAAAAATCCGAGTGGCTGGAATTCCAGAATGTGAGCAACAACGGAGACAAATACCCTAAGGCGTTCGGCGTCAAAAGCGCTTCAAGCGAGTTGTGGAGCGGTTGCGCCGGCGGTTCGCTCGAGCGTTGGGCTTGCGCTTTTCTCGCGCAAAAAGGTTTCGACAAGAAGGATTGGCCGAGCGCTGTGCGCGACAGAGTCGAGCTCGCGCCAGAACTCAAGTTCGCTTGAACACAAGCTACCGCTGACAGCGGAAAATAAAAAAAACAAAAAAATAAAAACAAAAACAAAAAAATCGAAGTCTAGCGTTTACTCGCGCTTACTTGCGCTTGCGTCTCGCGCCGAATCCTGCGCTCGCGCCGCCCGCGCCGCTTCCGCGCTTAGAATACGCTATTCCAAGCGCGCCGATGCCCGCGAGCAACGCGTTGACGATTATCGCGAGCGCCCACTTCATGAGCAGCACGAAGTCGGGAACAATGAATCCCACGTGCACGGGAAACGGAATCGGCGAGTAAGTCGTCGCGCAGCCGTACGGGCTAGCCGGCGAAATCAACGGCTGGAACGCGAGCGCGAGAACGAGCCCCGTTAATCCCACGAAAAAGCCGAATACCGCGCCTTTGACTATTGTCTGCTTCATCGAGCGAGTCTTGCGGTACGCCGACATTCCGACTAGCGCGGGCACGACGAGCGCTACTACGAGGAGCACGAAATCGAGGACTTGAAACCACGAGCCGCTTTCCATTTTGGCGTCGTAAGCGAGTCCAACTGCGATAACGCACGCCACGAGTTGCGCGATGAGCATGAGATACAACGGCTTCCTAGCCACTTCCAGAAATTCATCTAAATCCATTTTCATACCACCCCGACGCACGCCGATTTTTTGTTTTTTCACCGTCTCCCGCTTTTATTCGCTTTTATTCGTTTTTATTCGTTTTTTTCAATTTTTTACTGTCTTCGATTTCTTGACGTTCTTCGCTTTCTTAACTTTCCTCAGTTTCTTTACTCTCTTCAGATTCTTCCTTACTCTCTTTCTCAATTTCGACAAGCGCCTCTTGATTCTGCGTTTTAAGGCGCTTGAAACGCTTACTCCGCCCTTGCTTAAAAACGCTTTCGCCCACGCCCTCCCGAACAAAGCGGCTTTGCCAACACCGAGTTTAGCTCCGTTCCCCGTTCCGCGCTCCGCCCAGCGCTCCGTTCCCCGCTTCGCCCCGCGCTTCGCCTCGCGCTTCTCTCCGCGCTTAGCCTCGCACTCGGCTTCCGCGAGCTGCACGCGCTTGTAAAACTCTTCGTAGCCTCGCGCCGTCTTCATCCAAGTGAACTCGTTCTCGACTATCTTGCGTCCAGCCAACCCGAAGCGCCGCGCCTTCGCGTCGTTGTTGAGAACGGCGTTAATCGCGGTCGCGAGCGCGCGCGGGTTTCGCGGCGGAACAATCAAGCCGTTCGTGTCCTCGCGAATGATTTCGGGAATTCCGCCCACGCCCGTACCGATAACGGGTTTTCCGCAAGCCATCGCTTCCACTATTACCATGCCGAAAGGCTCGTAAAGCGACGGGAGAACGAAGACTTCCGCCGTTCGGTACAAATCGACTAGTTCGGAGTCTGAAATGCGTTCAGTGCAAGGGAAAAACTTGTTCGCGGCTCCGTGCGCCGCAGCATGCGCGGCGATTTCCTTTTCGAGCGGCCCGCGGCCTAGCAGAACGAGCGCCGCGTCGACTTCGCGCATCGCTTCGAGCAGAAAGAACAACCCTTTTTGTTCGATGAGGCGGCACACGCACAAAACGATTTTCTTGCCCGCGGGAATGCCGAGGCGCTTGCGCCAATTCCCGCTCGCTTCGCCGGGAGTAAACATTTTTTCGTCTACTCCGTTGTACACGACGCTTTTTACTCCGTCGTAATCTTCGGGAAGCGTGGTGTCGAGAGTCGCTTGGCTAACGCCTATCACGCCGTCGCACGCGCGCATCACGATTCTGCCGACGCTCTCGTCGTAAGCCTGGCCGAACAAATCCGTGGAGGGACCGATGCCCATTGGCCGCGCGTTGTGAAGCGTCCAGCAAAGCGTTTTGTCGAGAGCGCGAATCAACGCTACTTCCGTCAACCCGTAAATGAAGCGGTTGTGGGCGTGCACGACGTCAGCGCGCTTCGCCAAGCGCCACAAATCAACGCCGTGCTGAGGCATGACCGGGAAAGGCGGAGGCAACGGGTGAGGCAATTTCGTCAAGATGAGTGCTGGAGTGCGCACGACGTTTACGCCGTAGATTTTTTCTAAGCGTTTCGTGTCCGGCAATTGCGACGTCAGCACGGTCACGTCGTGGCGTTCCGCCAAGCGCTTGCTGACTTCGAGTAAATGCTTCTCGGTTCCGCCTTGGTACGGATAAAAAAACGGGTTCAACATCAACAGTTTCAGCGTTTCAGCCATTTTGATTTTCGCCCGCAATCTTTTGTTCGCAATCTTTCGCCTGCAATCCGCCAGCAATCTTCCGCGAGTCTTAACTCAGAAACCCTTTTTATGCCTTAGTGATTCGCGCAAACGCCTTTCCCGCGCTGTCAAACAGTGAATTTTTCTTCTTCGAGGGGCGCGACGGCGTTGAAGCCGTGCGACTCCCGCAGTTCGCGCGCGAACTCGACGCACACGGCGGCGTCCCCGTGCATACAAAACACGCGCTCCGCGTTCACGCGCTTGACGTAATCCAGCAACTCTTTCTTTCCGCTGTGCGCGCTGAAATCCCA
>JAZDKN010000159.1:0-8817 GCA_043803065.1 Microcaldota archaeon | reverse complement strand
GCCAGCGAACGTGCTGTAATCCGCTTGCACTGCTTCACGTTCAGCATCTGAACTTTCAGGGGGCGTGCCGCCGATTTCGTCGCTCCACTTCGCAATCGTTTTGCTGCCGTCTTTCTCGCTCACCGGCGGAATCTCTGGCTGGAAAATGCTTTTGAAAACGTCGCGCGTATTGAATTTCTCGTTGTTCACGACGAGCACTGCAGTGTAACCAGGCACTCCAGCTTCCTGCGGCGTGTTGGGAACGTCTTTCGGCGAGAGCTTGGCGAACAAGCACGCGTCGTTCTCTTTCGGGCAAAGCGTTGAAGCGTCGCTCACGTCCATTTGACTCAAACAATTCTTGCTTTCGCCGTATTTGTCCTTCTCCTTGCTCGACAAGTAACAGTAAGCGCGCGTCGTGGGCGTTCCGCCTTCGTAGTGGAACGCGAGAACGTGGCTCGCGAAAACGTTGTTGAACTCGGCGCGAACCGGCTTGCCTTCCACGCGAAACGCGAACAGCACGAGCAAGCCAGCCGCTGCGCCTGGCCCTTGGTTGGCTAGCGAGGTTCCCAAACCCGCGAAGATTCCTTTACCGCTTTTAGCTGCCTTGATTAATTTGGGTAATACCATGAATCCAGTTAAAGCGACGGGAAGGCCGAACATGGCGAGTTTTCCCAAGTTAACTTCCTTCTTTGGTTGAGCGGCGTCTTGTTCTGCCGTGGTTGGGTCGGCGAAAGACAACGCGGTTGAATCGCTGGAAGCCGAGGGCGCGCGAACGGCTAGCGCTTGCAACGGCGCTTGCGAGGAACTCAGCGGCGAACTCAACAGCGAAGGCAACAGCAGCGGTTGCGTTGCGCTCGAGCCAGCAAAACTTAAATCGCGCGTTTGGGCTGCGGGAGTAGCGATGTTAGCATAATTTTTGACTAGTTCCCACACAAAATTAGTTCCAGCCTTTTGCGCGGTAGTGCCTACCGCTTGCGCTGTTTTCCAAGTCATAGTTCCATCGACTTGCAATAATTTTACTTGTGCTACGGTTTTTGTTAGGCCGCCAGCTATTGGAGTTTTAAATGCTCTAGCGTCAACTATCGCTGCTTGAGAAATAATGCTGTTCCCGCTCTTAATCTGAACCCACACGTTTTTCTTAACCAGACCAGTAGGATCGGTTTTAGCCCATTTTGCAAAAGCAACCGGGTCGCTACGCAACTGGTTGAACTCACCAGTAATCCCTTTTTCAACTGGCACCAAGGGTTCGGGTGCGACTCGCGGAGGCTGCTGCGGAGTGGTTTGTTCAGGAGTTTGTGCTGTCGTTGCCGCAGCATCTTCGGTAGCCTTTATTTTCGCTGCTCTCGCGGCTTGAATCGCGCCGCGCGCGATGTTGATTGCCTTGCCGCCTACGTATACGATTCGCGGGTCAGCGTCCTTGCCGAACACCGCCATGCCTACAACGAAAGTCGAATAACTAGCCGCGTCCCACATCGCGTTCTTCCAAGTCGTCGCATCCCAAAAACTCGTGGTAGTACGAGTTGTTCCCTCTGCCGTTTTTTCTAACTTGCCGAAAGTGCTTCTGCCGCCCCAGCCACCAGCGTATATTCCGTCGACGGTTCCCTGCGCCAACGCAACCATCGCCATGTGCATGCAGAAATCCAGTTGAGCGCAACCCGAACCGCCTCGAATGGATTGAGCGATTACGTTAACGCCGCAAGGCGCTAGGAAAACGCTTGCAAACGCTTGAGCGAAAGCGCGTATCGGCGACGGGTCGCGCTTCAAAACAGACCAAGCTATCAATCCACTAACAGCCGCGCTGTAAGATATCGCGAGGCTGAGGCGCGACGCACCCAAGTTGCTCCAGCACTGCCCCACGTCCTCGTAAAACGAAGACGGGTAAACCCCGCCCGTACCTGTTTTCGGGTTCGTCCGCTCTATTCCGTGCAACGCGATGCTTAACGCGCTCGCTTGCTTCAAGTCGAACTCGTTGTTTTCATCGTAATACACGCCGATGAACGCTCGTTTCAAGTGCGCCCAACGATCCGTGAAAGTTCCGATGTCGCGGAAGTTTCCGCCGTGCGCCTGGATTTTGTTTCCCGAAAAGAAGTCGACGTCGTCGGGACTCAATAGAAGCGGAAGATTCGCAATCGTTTCCTCGCAATCCGCCATCTTCTCGACACTCAAGTCAAGCGCGTAATCCTTGACTCGCTCCTCGTACGGTTTCTCGCTCGCCACGCTGAACCCGCCCGCGTCAAGCTTCGCCGTGAAAACGTATATCCCGCAACCCGTAAGCTGCTTCGCCGCATCCTTGTCTTTGAAAATTATTCCGCGCTTGAAGCCTTCTTTCTTCAATTCGTCACTGCGTTTCTTGACGTTATCCGTGATTTGCTTCAACAACTGTTCGCTCGTCATTGCGGTGTTCGTCAAGTGCAACGCGAAAACCTTCTGCCAAGGCTTGCTCGGCACTTGCCCGAGGCGCGCCCTGATTTTCTCGTACATCGTCGGATTCTTGGTTTCATAAATCGCGAGCGCGGCCGTATCCGCAATGAACGAATCGAGTTTTTGAACCGCGTCGACTCCGGCGCAGAATTGGAGTTCGCACAACGAAAAAGAGGTTACGACCTTCGGTTCCTCAGGCGTCGTCTTCGGGTCCTCAGCGAACTGCAAGCACGACGGAAATTCTTTTGGTTCATCTGAAGCCGCGTCCGCGAAGCTCGCTTCGCCGGTTTCGCTTACGACGCCTGCGCCGCTTTGCGTTACCTTGCTGTCGGCGGGCGTTTGGTCTCCCAAGCCTTTAAGCGTGTCTTCAGTTACGAGGACTTTGCCCATGGGCGAATGCGTGTAAAGCGACGCTACGCTCGCGTCCGGCTCGAAGACGGTTACCGTAATCGGGAATTCCTTGTACCACTTGCCTTCAGTCGAAGTGAAATTCAAGAGCAGCTGCCCGGTTCCCGCGCCCTTGGAAACGCTGGAAACGCACTTGAACACTATTGCGCTTCCCGCAGGCAGCTTCGTTCCAGCCAAACCTTGCTGCGAAACCCTGGTAACGTAATCGTAAGCGCGGCAGTCGGCGTAACCAGCGTCTTTCACGACTTTGACTTCGACTTCCTCGCGCCAATTGTTTTTCAGCGTGAGAAACTGCTCGTGTTCTCCGCCAACGCCCTTGAAGTAAATCGATTGCTGGTCCGGCCCGATTTCCGCCACGCTCGCGTCGAGAAGGTTTTTCGCGTTTTCAGGCGAAACGAAACCGGCGCACTTGTCCTTCAAGTCTTTCCCGTTTATTTGCACGGTCGCGGCAAGCTTTACGGGCTGCGATTTGCGTCCGCGCTCGTCAGTAGCGTAAAAAGAAACGAAGCCCTTCAGCGTAGCGTCGTAACCTTCGGGAATGCAGCCTTGCGAATCGAGAATGCTGTACGGCGCTTCAGCGGTGAAAGAGTATTTCGCGCACTTCTCGCCCCCAGGAATCTCGCCTATGTGCATTCCGCCGTAAGGCTTCGTGAAATGCATGTGCTCCGAATCTGAAGGAAGCGCTTCCGCGAGAGCTTCAGAACCAGCCGCAGGCTCGACGCTGATGTCGTTAATGCTGATTTTTTCTAGCCCGAGATTCTTTATGCAGATTTCCTTGGTTTGCTTCGAGTTAGCGTTCGTCAACGCGTCGAATTTTAATTCCGCAGGATCGAAAGCCATCGACAAGCCGCCGACTTGCACTTCAAGCGAGCCGCTAGCGGACTTGCCGCAGTAAGGAACGTATTTTATTACGGAGCGAGGCGGCAAGTAAATCGCGTTCGTCTCGCCTTTCTCGAAAGCGTCTTTCTGCTTCGCAATCATCGCGTCAGCGCCGGAACCGAACTCGAGCCGGATTTTATCCGTCGCGCTGAGTTCGCCCACGTCCTTCTGCGAGTTCACGAGCTTGATTTTCTTGTAGCCGCCGAGCTTGATTTCCGTGAGCCCCGCCTCGGCTTTCGCGCTCGGCGGGAGAACGAGCGTAGTCGCGCCGAGCAGCGTTATACTCGCCATTTTGAGTTCGACGCTCGCTTTCTTGCCGTCGTCGTCCTTCTCGCAATAATAAAACTTTATTTTCTTTCCCGCTGCCGCAGTCGCAATCGTCGTCGACTCGGAGTCCGCTCCGCTTCCGCTGCCTCCGTCGCCAGCGAGTTTCCCGCCCTCGATTTCAACGCGCTTGCTTGCCGGGCTTTCGTAAAGCACGACGTCCGAATTCTTTTTCGAGTAAACCCTGATTTTTGAGTCGCTCGAACAATCGTGCGTTATCGCCTTGAACGGGCTTTTCTGGAAAACTGTTCCGCTCGGAAAATCAATTATCACGTCCTCGTCTGCGACGAAGATTTCAGGCGCCGCGCAAGTCTGCGTCGGGTCTTCGATTGCCGTAGCGCTCGCTCCCTTGAGGAAAGAAACGGGCGCAAGAGGCGCAACGCGCACTTGCGTTAACGAGCCGACTTGCGTTGCCGAGAGGCGCGGGTCGAAAGTGAATTGCACCGCGCTGTCGTCGCTTAAAACGTACGAATACAATCCTTTCTTGGGGTCGGGAACGAGTTTAGCGCCTTTCGGGATTCCAGGCATCGACAGGAACGGCATTGAGAGCGCAAAAGCTTCGAATGTTTCGCTCGACCCCGTCGCGCCAACCGTTGTCGCGCTTGCGCTGCCAGCAGCCGCGAAAGCGAGGGGCATGACGAACGAAGGCGGAACAACGAATTGGCCGTTAGGCGGAATCGTTACGACGATTGCGGCAAGCGTGCGTTCGACGCGCGCGTCCCCGCCGAAAGCGATGCGCAAGCCGTCTGGCAAAACGATCGAGTTAACGTTTTGGTAGCGCGAAAGCGCCGCGTAACCGCTTTGCGTTCCGCCGAAACCGAAAGCGCCGTAAACGCCTGCGGCGCCGGCGTTCGTTTGCGAGCCCGAACTCTGCACGATGCGCGCGCTCGTCGGCAGAACGAGGACTTCCTGCACTGGCAGGTTAAGCGATATTCCGCCGGTTGGCAGCGAACCCAAAATGTCGGCTATTGGCGCGCGCTCGAAACGAATTTGCGTGTTCGGCGGCACGATTGCAGCTCGCTGGTTTTGGTACGCGGAAAGCGAAACTCCAGCCGGCAAGTAAATAATCGCGTTGCCCGCGCTTACTACGAGCGTCGCGTCCTGTTGCGCCACGTCCGCGTCGTCCGGAATTTCTACCGTCGACTGCGTAGGCAGCGAGAGCGTGACTCCTTGCTGCGTGACCGACGCCATCGCTGGCGGCAGCTTCATTTGCGTGTTAAGCGGAAGCGTGATGCTGCGCGAGTCCGCGTTCGAGCCCGCGTCGAACCAGAGTATCACTCCGTTCGAGAGTATGAGCGCGCGCGAGCCGTCCGCGTTTTCTTTCGTTTGGCTGGCGCTCGGCAAGTCGAGCGTTAACGAGACTGGAAGCGTTACCGCAACGGAATTGTCGGGTTCACAGTTTTCGCTTGCTTTCACGGTTTTCTTTAACGCCACGGTTTTCTGCGAAGCGACTCCGAGGCGGGAAGCATAAAACGTTACGGTTCCTTCCTGGGAATAGTCTTTGGCGAGGCAAGGTGGAAGCGAGTCCGGCAGCAGCGGCGTGAGCGTAAAGTCGGCGCTATCTCCTGCTTCGATGACTGTTGAAAGCGGGTCGACGATAACGCCGTCGACGTCTACCTCTTGGTTAATCGCTAGCGCGAAATCGCCTTTGTTTTCTATGGTAATCGTCTTCGATTCTTCCTCGGCTTGCGCCGTAAATTCTTCTTCCGTCGCTTCCGCAGTCGCGCTGCCGCTTTGCGAAAGCGTTGACGGTGTCGACGGCGCTTGCTGGCTTAGCTCGACGGCTCGCTTGTCCACGCTCCACAAATCGTCGAGCTTCTTTTGCGCTACGCTCGCGTCGACTTGAAACGCCACGTCGTGGCTTTCGCCTAGAGTTCCGCGCATTCCCGAGCCTGCGGCGTCGCCCGTCGTCGCCACGAAGTGCAGCGCGCCGACCGCGCGTTCTGTGAGCGTTTGTTGTATTTTCGCTACGAGCGGCGCGTCGGGACTCAGCGCGGCGACAATCGTCACTTCCTGCGTTTCGCCTCCGCGCAATCTCATCGTTTCCGGCGAGACTATCAACAAAACGTAATTGCTCGGCTTCGAGAACTCGCTTGAAACGACTACGCGCAAATCGTTCGAAACCTTGTTCGTCACCGTAATCGTTGCTTCTGCGGTGTCCTGGCTTCCGCTCAAGCCAAGCTTCACCGATTCCGGTGTTATCGCAATCGCTTCCGCCGGCTGCTTGACTTCGATTACTCCGCTCGCGTCAGCGTAGCCTTCAGCCGACGCGCGCCACTCCAACGCACCCATTCCAGCTGGCGACACGCCTGCAACCTTGTATTCGCCGCGCTTCGCGCTGTCCGCGTTCTCATCCGTTTCCAGCGTTGAAGCGATTATCGCGTCGAACCCGCTTGCTGGTTCGAGCGTCACTCGCGCGTCGGTAATCGGCGTGCCGAAAGCGTTTTTGATCGTGAAAACGATTGTTTTCGCTTCGAGCGCCGTCAGCGACGCGGGCTTGAACGAGACGACGAGCCTCGGCGTGCCTTGAGCGGCAACTCGCAGGAAAGCGTTTTCCTCGAGCAGCGTATTACGCTTCGAGTCGAGCACCGCAATCCGCACTTCCGCGTCGTTGCTGAGGCGCCGCGCTTCCGCTTCGAAAAAGCCTGTCGAGTCGGCGTCGCGCAAGACAACCGCGATTTCGCTCGCGTTCGCTTCGCCCGCAGCCGAACCCGCGACCCGATTCCCGAGCGTTGCTTGCTTGAGCTCGATTGCTCCGCCTGCAGCGGCGCTCAACGGAACGCGCAAGCGCAGCGTCGCTGGCGCATCGCCTTCCTTGAGCGCGTGAAAACCCAGGCGGAATGTTTTGCCGAGTTCGGCGGTGAAAGCGTCTTTCTCGCGCACCCCTTCTCGCTCGAACCAGTACTCGAGGCAAACGTTTTGCTCGCACGTTCCCCCGAATTTTATGGCGAGCGAAGCGGTTTTCTTTGCTTCAGCCAGCGCCTCCGGCTTGCTTGTTCCCGCCGCTTCGTCAACAGGCTCGCGCAAAACATTCGATTCAACGGAAGTAATGGAAGTCTCGCCGTAAAACGCGGCGCGGTATTCCAGCCAAGCTTTCTCGCCGACTCGCTGCCTCGTCTTGAAGGAAACACTGATTTCGCGCCTGCCCGTAAACGGTTCGAAAGAAAACTCCACCCACTTGAACGCCGTCGCCTGCGAGCCGAGCAGCGTTCCCGAAGCCGCGGCCCGCGCTTCCTCTTCCGCGCTTTGAGTTGAAGGCACTACGTTCAGCGTGCCCATTTCCTGCGGGTGCAAGCCGCAGCGGAAACTCCACGAACCCGCGCGAGACGGAGTGACGATGAACGTTTGGTTCGATTGCAGCACGTTGCTCGTCGAGCCCGCTCCGCCTTCGAAGCCTTGGTCGAACACGACCGTATGCTGCGCGGCGTCGAGGTTTTTGAAAACGACGCGGGCGCCTTCGACGGCTTGAATATCTTGCGGCACGAAACCGTAATCGTAAATCCCCACGACGATTTCGTTTTTACTGCTCGTGGAACTCGAGGCGCTCGAGGCTTGCGTTTGCGCGAGTCCGCCTTCTTGTTGCGCTACGATTTCGTCGTAACTCACGCCGCGCGTTACTCGCGCTCCGCTCGCGGAATAAGAAGCGAGCGTAATGGGCTCGTCATCGAGCGAAGTCGCCGCGTCGCCCACGCGCACGTGCGCTATTGCGCGGCGCGAAGCGCTGCCCGACAAAGAAAAGCGAGCCGTATACGCAGCTAGCGGCGCCAACTCGCTCACGCGCTTGCCGTTCTCATCGAAAAACCCTATAAAATAAATTTTGCCGGTCGCCGCTTCCTGTGGCGTGAGCGCGAATTCGCGCTTGTTGTTTGCGCCGGCCGCGATTGCGAAGCCGCTGCTCTCGAAACTCTCGAACCCGCTTGCGGTTACGGTCGCAGTCGCCTCGTCGCTTTCCACGATTTCCAAGCCGCACTTTCCGTTAGCGTCTGTGGTGCACGAACCGCTCGAGCCAGCGCTTATTTTAACCGTGGCGCCGGCTATAGCCGCGCGCGTAACCGCGTTCGCAACGCGGGCTTCAAAACGCGTTTTCGCTGCGGCGAATTGCACGGTGATTTCGGTTTCCGCGCCTGCAGGCACTTGCGTCAAAGCGCTTTGCGCGTTGCGGCCGCCTTTCGCCGCCGCGGCGATTACTCCGCCTCCGCTTGCGGGAACTCCGTCGAAAACGAATGAGCCGTCTTCGCTAGTCACGCCTCCGGGCATTCCGAGCTGGCGTTTAGCCGAGTCGAGGAGGTTGACGTTGACTTCCGCCGCAGGCAAACCATTTTTGTCAGTAACGACTACGCGCACGGTTCCGGAATTCTCTTGCGTCGCCTCGCGCAAAACGACTTTGTTCGCGCCCCTGCGAATTGAAAAAAGCGTGGTCGGCAGGAAACCCGGCTTGTAAATCGTGGCGTAAAGCCCGGCGTAGCCGCCGAGCGCGTTCGCATCTACTTTCGTCACGCCGTCTATGGGCGCGGTCTCCAAGCGCAACGCGTTTTTCGAGTCGTAAACGCGTACGAGCGGCGCGGCGACTGCTCCGCCCGCCTCGTCGACCACTGAAATAGTCGTTTCTTCGGCGGGGACAGCGCGCGACAACTGGATTTTCACGTTGACTACGTCGTCCGTCGCGTTCACGCTCTGCGTCTTCGGCTGGAACCCGGGCGCGCTCGCGATAACGCTGAGCGTTGCGCCGAAAGGCACTGGCGCCGCGTCGCACGTTCCGTCTTGCGCGGTGCGAAGATTAGCGTAAAGCGTTTTCTTCGTGTTTTC
>JAZDKN010000158.1:0-5729 GCA_043803065.1 Microcaldota archaeon | reverse complement strand
CTTCTTATGGGCTTCAGCCATTTCCGAAATTTTAATCGAGTCGCACGAAACGATTTCGGATGAAAGCCAACCCGTTTTCTTCTTGCGCTGAAAAATTTCTCCCAACAACCACTCCTCGAACGCGTGGCGCTCGCCCTTCCCAATCGCGCGCGTGAGCCGGTAATCGTCTTTCTTGAAAACGAGACCCGTCGGTTCAGTTTTCTCGATTTTCAAGTGTCCGCGACGCGCCAAATCGAGTATTGTCGCGACGAGACTGCGTTCGGAAGTTTTTTGCGTCAACAACCACTCGACTTCCCAAGGCTTGTCGTTAAACGGAATGTCGTGCACTCGGCGCTTCTGCGTTTTGCCGGGTTCACGGCCGTACTTGTCGTAATAATAATAAAATCCTGCGGCGAGAACAAGGAAAACAATAACCGGCCACAACCAAAGCCACGAAGCGGCTCCGTAAAGCGTCTCATTCCAATTTTCCTCGCCAACGACTTTGTCGTAACCCTTGCCCGCAACCGCGCGCGCGAAAACAGGCGAAGCCAACGCCTCCTTGTTAAACAAAACGCGGAATTCGAGGAACGTGCGCGGCGGAATCGAGCGCGCGCTCACGGCTAGCTTGTCGCCCTCGAGAACGTAGTTGGCGTCGAGCGCCGGGTGAAGCCAAACGCGGGCGCCGGAGTAAAGCGGCCGAGGAAAGATTACGCTCGCTTCGAGGCTGCGGACGTCCGCATCCCACTGTTCGCCCCAAACCTTCCAGTAAAACTCGAACGCGTCGTCGTACGACGTCACCGCGTTCTTCAAAACGTATTGAATCACGAAAACGCGCTGCTCGAAAAACGCGTTGTAATTCCAGTAGATTTGCTGGACGCTTCCCTTGTCCGTGACGGTGAAAGGCACGGACTGCTTGCTTCCGCCGCGCATTTCGTAGACTTGCACGTTTTCGTAACTCCAATCGCCTTTAGGCAAGTCGCGGTAAGCGAACGAAAACGAGTCCTGGAAAAAGAACGTGAGTTCCTCGCGCACGCTCACGCTCGCGTCGTCGTTCACGACGTAATCAACGCGCACGCTCGGAAAGTAAAAACTCTTCGCCGCCGTAAAGCAAGCGAGCAACAGCAGAGCGAAAAAAAACACTGCAAAACGACGTTTATCCATGAAAGCGTTACGAAACCCCGCTTTAAATGAATTGCCAAGAAGCTTATTGAAAAGCCGATTAAGCGGTTAAACAAAGCAATTAAAACATATAAGTTTTTACTTATATTGTGAAATCGTCGAAATCGCGCAAAACGCGCGTGTTGAAGGCGCTGGCGGACGAAGTCCGACTCGCACTCTTGGAAAAAATAAGCGAAAGCGAAATCTGCGCTTGCGAACTCCCGCGCTTCGTTAACGTATCGCAGCCCGCCGTCTCGCAGCACTTGAAAACGCTTCGCGAAGCCGGACTCGTTGAAACGCGTAAGGACGGCGTAAAAAGGCTTTACTCTATTTCAAATAAAGGGGAAACTGTTTTGAATGACGTTTCGAGATGGTGATAAAATGAAGATTGAAGTGTTGGGTTCGGGATGCCCCAAGTGCAGCGAGCTCGAAAAGCGCGTGCGCGAAGCAGTGCGGAAGACGGGTGTTAAAGCGGAGGTAGCGCACGTTTACGACTTGAACGAAATAATAAAGAGAAACGTTTTCTCGACTCCCGCGCTCGCAATCGACGGCAAAATCGTTTTGGCCGGCAAACTCGCAACCGTCGAAGAAATAACTAAAATCATCAAGAAGTAAGCGGAAATCGCCGGAAGTGACTAATCGAAAATGGATTTATACTCTTTGGCAAGCGCCGCGTTCGCGTCCGGCTTAGCGGCGATACTCGACTACGTTGCGGCGCACACGCTGTTCTGCCTCGTGCCCGCGTTCTTCATAGCGGGCGCGATGGCGGCGCTCGTCCCGAAACACGCGTTTCTGCGTTACTTGGGAAAAAACTCTCCGAAAAGCGTGGCTTACCCAATCGCAATCGTCTCGGGACTCTTACTCGCGGTTTGCTCGTGCACCGTACTGCCGTTGTTCGCGGGAATACGCAAGAGCGGCGCGGGACTCGGCCCCGCAATAGCGTTTCTTTACACCGCGCCGGCAACCAACATCGTAGCGATTCTTTACACGGGCAGCTTGATTGGTTGGGACATTGCGGCAGCAAGAATTTTCTTCTCGGTTTTGTTCGCTTTGGCAATCGGCTTGACGCTCGGCTCGTTATTCAAGGAAGAAAAAGACGCTAGCGCACCCGATTTAGCGAAGCAAGCCGCGCAGCAAAACAAAGCCAAACGCATTAAACACGAAAAAAAGCGTTTGTTGTTTTTGTTCGCAACGCTAGTTGCGATACTCCTCGTCGGAACGCGCGTAAGCGAAGAAATGCTCAGATACGGTTTAACTGCCGCGCTGATAGGCGTCACGGCGTTCATAACCAAAAAATACTTTTCGCGCGAGGAATTCAACGCGTGGATGAGCGAGACGCTGAGTTTCGCCAAGAAAATATTTCCGTTACTGCTCGCAGGCGTCTTCGCTTCAGGAATAATCCGCGCTTTGCTTCCAGGCGACTGGGTTTCCTCGCTCGTGGGAAGCAACTCGATTACGGCAATGATTATCCCGGTTGTTTTCGGCATCGTCGTTTATTTTCCGACTCTCGTGGAAGTCCCGATGGCTAAAACGTTTCTCGAACTCGGAATGAGCAAGAGCGCGCTCTTAGCGTACTTGCTTGCGGATCCAGTCGTCTCTCTGCCGAGCTTGCTCGTCTTGCGCGAAATAATGGGTGCAAAGAAAACGCTGGTTTACGCCGCGTTGATTTTAGTGTTAACGGTTTCAGCGGGATTGTTGTTCGGAGCGCTAACCGCGTAAACTAAAGAAGAATAAATAAGGAAAGCGTAAACGCCGCATGGTAGACTTTTTCTCGCACGCGTTGTGGGCTTACGCGTTGTTCCACGCCCGCCCCGACGCGCTCGCTTATGCGGCAAGCGCGGTTCTGCCCGACCTCGCGTGGGGTATTCCCGCGGTCTTGCTTTTTTTCGCGAGCGGCAGGAAGTTTAGCGAAATGCGAAAATGGCGCAAGCTGCCGCACGAGGAAATGCGCAAGCGCTTTCGCTCGCAACCTTACTTTGAAAGCGTTCGCGCCGCTTACCACGCCTCGCACTCTTGGCTCGTCGCCGCACTCGCTTCGCTCGTCGTCTGGGCGTTCGCCCCGAAAATCGCTCTCGCCTTTTTTTCCGGAGTGTTTCTGCATCTCGCCATGGATGTGTTCGTGCACAAGGACAGCGTTAACGGCCAGGAACCGTTCTATCCGCTTTCGCACTGGCGCGCTCCGTCGTTCGTTCACTGGAGCAACAAGAAATTCATCGCAGCGAATTACGCGCTGCTCGCAATAGTTTACGCGCTAATCCTGCTCGGGCGCGTTTGAGACGCCGTTCTTTAGCGTTTCTTTGCCCCGCCTATTTTTTCATGCTTCTCGCGCGCCAGAAATAGCCGGTGCTCACGATCGCGGCGAAAAGCACTAGAACCAACGCTGGCGTAGTCCAATCTCCCAGCTGTGGGGGCGCGGCGGCTTCAGCTTTTGCGGCCGTAAACTTCGAGCAAGCGCCGTTAACGCAACCGGAACTGCAAGAGTAATTAACTGATTGCGAACGGATCGATCCTTTGCAGGAATACTCGAGCAACGTTTGTTTAGAAAGACAGTAGTCGGTGTAAGAGTATTTCAAACCGTTCAAGTAACCTGAAACTGTTCCGCGAACGAAATAGTTTTGGCCTCCGTCAGTATCGTTGCAGGAATTCGGACGAATAGTCGGACTAGGACTCGGATAGTAAGTCGGACTCGGACTCGGAGACGGTGAAGGCGCAGGAGGCGTCGGAGTAACGTTTGAGCCCGCGAGTTTCACTAAAGAGTACTTCGCGTGCGCCAAGCTCAAGGCGTAAGACAAGGAAGCTGCAGTAAGTCCGACTCCGGTTAATTGCATGATTCCGCCGCGGTCGGAAACAAAACCCGGATCGTACAAAGCCACGTCCTGGTGCGGTTGAGCCACCGAATACTCGTCGGGACTGTAACCAACCAAAGTATCATTCCTAAACAACGTTGGCGAACCATTTATGGAGTTAGCGTACCCAACGTCGATAAACCAACCGCCTTGCTCGTTTTGATTGCTAGGCTCGGTAACGTACTCGGGAATAGCAATAACGAATTGATTGTAATCGGGCGGAGTGTTTTGCTGAGCGTTGTTGGCGTTAAAACTTATTCTAACGCTTTCGTTGGGCTTGTATTGGTAGTCAACGAAATTGATTCCGCCACCACCTTGCGGGTGAACGAAACGGCGGAAGTAACCTCCGTAGAGATAAAAAATGTCTCCAACAGTAGCATTGCCGCCAGCGTTTCCGACGACAAAATAAATCGCGTTAACCGGAAGATTGCTACCCACTGAGTTTCCGAAAGCGTTGGCTGCGTTAGACATTATCCCGACAATATTGCCGCGAGTTTCAGTATCAGTAGCGGACATAGGCAAAGACGAATAATCCGCGCGGAAGCGCAAGGTGTCGTGCGAAACGCTGTCAATACCGTCGAAAACCAGTTTGTGCGAGTTAAGCGGATTGCCGGCTGCGCCAGCTATGTTCATAGCTTGTCCTACAGCGAGCGAAGGAACGCTGTTAACGTCGGAAACAACGATTTTCTTCAAAGCCGCGCCTTCAGCGAGCAAACTCACGCGCCAAGTACTCGGCAAAGACGCGCCGTTGATAAGCAACAAGTGCACGTAGGGTATTTGAGACGTAAGCACAAGTGAAACAGAACAGTTGCTGCAACCGCTTGAAGTGAAACCGTTCAACGCTTCGATAGTCCAATAATTCCCGAGAAAGTAAATGCGCGTTCCAACGCCGTTGCTCGCGCTAATTGCCGGCATAAAAGAAACTTCGTAACCCGCCCGCACCATTTTCGCTGAAACCTGTCCGTTCGCGTTGTCTCCCGAAGTTTCAGCGTAAGCAGCAAGTCGCTCTACCTCAGTGTAATTCGACGCGTTGCCGCTCACCACGCCGGAAAAAACAACTTGCGGCGCGAGCGCATTCGTGATTTGCCTGCCGTCACGGAAAATGTCGTCATTCCAAGGGTTAATGCGGTCGTCGGGAACGCGCGAACTCAAGTAACCTTGAATGTAAGTAGTCATGTCGTAACTCGAATCCGCTGAAGCAAACGGCGCAGTGCTGCAAAGCAGCAACGCGAGCGCAAAAAAAGTCAATCCAACGATTTTAAACCAATTCATTCGAAATCACCTTACGCAAACTATGCTGAACAGGGCTTAAAAACTTTTGTTTCCTCGATTTTTCAGTGTTTCGACAGCCGAACGAATAAAGCGTTCACCATCTAGTTTCAATCCAACCGAATGCTCAGCCCAACCGAACGCTCCAACCAAACAGAACGCTTCAGTCCAGCAGTCCAGCATCCAGCAGCAAAACCTTTTAAAGTTTGTTCCTTTATTCTCTCACTCTTTTTTTCGTGCGAATCGTGCGAAACGCGCAATCGGGGTGGGAACTCATGTCGCTGGAGGAAGTCGTTCAAGAAGTCAAGGCGAAGCAGCAACTGTGGGAAAAAGAAATCGAGCAAATGCGGTCGCGCAAGTTCGCGACGATTTGCGTTCACGGCGCTTACACGAAGCACGAAGCGATTGCAAACAACCAAGGCGCAATCATCGAACCCGTCTACGCTTCGACTTCGCAAGCGTTTCAGAACTCCGACT
>JAZDKN010000157.1:0-2800 GCA_043803065.1 Microcaldota archaeon | reverse complement strand
CGAGGGAAAAAAGGCGATTCACTGGTGCCCCAAGTGCGAAACCGCCCTCAGCGGTTATGAGGTTAGCGATTCTTACAAGGACGTTACTGACCCGGGAGTTTACGTGAAGTTCAAAGTCAAGGGAAAGGAGAATGAATTTCTTTTAGTCTTTACAACGACTCCGTGGACGCTTTTTGCGAACGTCGCGATTTTCGCTCATCCCGAAGCGGTTTACGTTAAAGTCAAGACTCAAGACGAAGAAGGGCGAGAAGAAATTCTCGTGCTCGCGAAAGACCTCGTGAAAACCGTGTTCGAACTCGCGAAGCGAGATTACGAGGTTCTTGAGGAGTTTTCCGGCAAACAATTGGATGGCTTGGAGTACGAATCGCTTCTCGATTGCGAGCAGCAAGATGAAGTCCGCGCTCACGCGAAGGGCTTGCGCGTTTACATGAGTCTTCCGCTGATGAAAGGGAAAATCTACAAAAAACACGTCATGAAGAGCGAGCAAAACCAGACGGCGAGCAAAGGAAACGCTGAAAAAAACGGCGAGGAACAACCGCGAGGTGCGCACGAGGAATTCGGGGAATTCGTGACGACGACTGACGGAACCGGACTCGTTCACTGCGCGCCCGGCCACGGACAAACGGACAATTTAATCGGAAAAGAATACGGTTTGCCGGAAGCTTCGCCTGTTGACGAGCGCGGTTGCTTTACCGAGAAAGTCGGCGAGTGGAAAGGCGTTTTCGTTAAGATTGCGGACAAAAGCATCGTAGAAAAAATCGAGCGCGAAGGCAAACTCTTTCTTTTCCAGGAAATAACGCACTCTTACCCGTTGTGCTGGCGCTGCAAATCACCGCTCGTTTTTCGTTTGAGCGACCAGTGGTATCTCAGCGTCGACGCGATTAAAGACAAGATGATCGAGGACAACAAGGAAACGCGTTGGCTTCCCGCGTTCGGCCGCCAAGCGTTCCACAATTGGCTTGCGGACGCGCAGGACTGGTGCGTTTCGCAACAGCGTTTTTGGGGCATTCCGATGCCGATTTGGGAATGCGACGACGTCAAATGCAACAACAAAGAATTTATTGGAAGCGTTGAAGAGTTGCGGAAAAAAGCGGTTGCGGATCCGGGCGACTTGACTGATTTGCACAGGCATACCGTCGACAAAATCAAGTTGCGTTGCGCTAAGTGCGGCGGCTCGATGACTCGCGTGAAGGATATTTTCAACGTTTGGTTTGACTCAGCGATTTCGCCGTGGGCGTCCCTCGGTTATCCTCGCGCGAACAAGGCGTTGTTCGAATCAATGTTTCCGCTTCCGCTCGTGTGCGAGTCGCAAGACCAGATTCGCGGGTGGTTTTACGTTTTGCAGTTCGCCGCGCGCGCCGCGTTCGACGCTCCCGCCTACCGCGCGTGTGCGATGATGGGTTGGGTGCTTGACGCGAACGGAGAAAAAATGAGTAAGAGCGCTGGAAACGTGATTTGGGCGAAAGACGGAATCGCGGCGCTCGGCGCCGACGTAGTGCGCCTTTATTATTGCTGGGAGCTAGCGCCTTGGGAAGTCCAGAAATTCTCGCTGCAAAGCGCGAAAGAAGTGCAGCGTTCTCTCAATGTCGTTTGGAATTCGCTCGCCTTCCTCAAAACTTACGCGCCTCGCGGATTCAAAGCGAACGACGCGGCGAAGTTCACGAGAGTCGAGGACTCGTGGCTTCTCTCGCGGCTTAACACAGTCACGAAGGAAGTCACCAATCATTTGGAGAATTTCGAATTCCATCACGCGGGACGCAAGCTCGTCGACTTCGCCGTAAACGATTTCTCGCGGTGGTACATCAAGCTCGTGCGCGACCGCATGACTGAAAGCGACGACAGCGCGAGTCGTCGCGAGTGCGCTGAAGCAATGCGCCGCGCGCTCGCGCAGCTTTCCAAGCTCATCGCGCCGTTCTGCCCGTTTATCTCCGAAGAAATCTATTCGCAATTGCGCGAGTACGACGGCGGCGAAGCCGCCGAAGAAAGCGTTCACTACTGCGATTACCCGAAAGCCAGCGAAGAAGCCAGCGACGAAGCGCTCGAGGAGCGAATGGCTTTCGCGGCGAGCGTGAGCGAAGCCGTCAACTCGCTGCGCCGCGCGAACTCGCTCAAGCTGCGCGCGCCAGTGCGCGAAGTCGTGGTTGTTGGGGACGCGAAAGCCCGCGCTACGGTAGAATCGCTGCAAAAGATTATGCGCGACTCAACGAATTCGCTTGCCGTCCGTTACTCGGAAAAAGAACCCGCGCTTCCGGCGGTTTACGAATTTAAAAACACCAAAGTTTTCCTAGACACGACGCAAGACGCTGAGTTGAAAGCTTTGGCGCTCGTGCGCGAAGTTTCGCGCAACGTGCAGGACGCGCGAAAGCGCGCCGGGCTACGTATTTTCGACGAAATCGCTGCCGCGGCAATAGTCGGCTTGAATTCCGAACAGCAAAAAGCTTTGCAACCGCACTTGAAGAAAATGGCGGTAGAATTGCGCGCGCGCGAGTTCGCGCTCTCTGAAAACGCGGCTGCAAGCGATTTCTCGTGCGAAGCGAAAATCGACGGCTCGCAAGTCAAAATCTTCCTGAAACGCTGAACTTGAAGCGCTGAACTCCGCATCCTCCCCCGCTTCAACACTGCTTGAATCGTTCTAGCGCACTGCATCTAGCGCACCGCGTCCAGCGCACTGCGTCGAGCGAGAAAACAAATCTTTTTAAGCGGAAAGTTGTTTCTTCCTTTCAACAAAGACGATTTTTTTTGTCGGTATTCGAAAACGGACGCGGACGCGATGGAGGCGATTCGAGTGAATAAAAAAATT
>JAZDKN010000156.1:0-4821 GCA_043803065.1 Microcaldota archaeon | reverse complement strand
GGAAATTCATGTTTTCGTCGCAAACGATTCCCTCGCACTGGTTGAACTCCATCAAGTGCTTCCAGTCGATTGCCTCGGGACGAAAAACGCGGCCGATGCAAAACATGCGCAACGGAGGGCGAATGCCTCGCGCGAGCGTGCGAGCGCTCACGCTCGTAGTCTGCGAACGCATTACGAGGCGCAAAGCGATCTCGGGGTCCCACTCGTAACGCCACCCCTTGCTTCCTTCAGGCCCGCCTTTCTCGTGCGCCAAGCGCACTCGGTCGCGCAACGATTCATCGAGAATTTCTCCTCGCGTCGGGTCCTCGACTTGGAAAACGTCGTGAATCTCGCGCGCGGGATGGTCTTGAGCCATGAACAACGCGTCCATGTTCCAGAACTCGAGCTCGACGAGCGGCCCGTGTTCCTCGCGAAAACCCATTCCGACGAGTTTCTCTTTCACGCGACGCAGGAGTTCGAGGTACGCGTGTTTTTTTCCGAACGCCGCCGCCTCAAGCGGCACCGCCGCGGTTTGCGGGTCGTATTCTCGAAAACGCTTTCCCTTCCACGAGCCGTCGCGCAGCATTTGCGGCGTCAACTGCGACGCTTCGCCCGCGCCAGCCAAGCCGCGCTCGGCAGCCTGCAGCGCAGCCGCGCCTTCAAGCGTGATTGCGATTCGAGCGGTTTTTTCTTCGACGACGCGGCACAGTCTCCGCTTGCGCAGCAACTCGAGCTCGCCAGGCGCGAGCGCTTTCGCCTCGACGCGCGCTCCCTTCAAGCGAGCGAGCGCTTTCTCCGTCGGCGTTTCCGCTACCGCGAGCGGCTTGAGAATCGTTGTTCCGCCGCGTTTTTCGATTGACGCGAGCTTGTCGCGCACAAGCCACTGAAAAGCAATCGATTTTTCTTCTTCGCTTAATCCAGCGATTCGCGCCGCCTCAACGAGCGGCAAACCGTCGCGCGGCGCAGCGCGCGACAGCGTCGCGCGCAAGCGGCGTTCCGGCGTTCCATCACTCGCGCAAGCGACTCCTTCCGCGCTTAATTCCACGAACTCGCGGCTCGCGCGCTGCACGCTGGCGAACCCTGCTTGCTCGAGCGAAACGAGGCAGCTCATGAGAGTAGCGAGCGGCAAGCCGCTGGCTGCGCTTAACTCTGTTGCGTCGATTGCATCGGTTCCGCGCTCGAGGCTGAGCGCGCGCAGTATTTTTTCTTCGACAGCGTTCATTGCGTTCAGTCCCTGTTTTTCCCAATTTTTCGGTTTTTAAATGTTTTACGCTTATTGACGTGGCTCTACGCGAAGTTATTTTAACTCGTTTTCGTTTAATAAGAACTCCGTTTTTTTGAAGCTTTACAGCGCTTCCCGAGGAGAGTGGTTTTTGATGTCGAAGCAAAGCAAGCAAGGCGCGCAAGACGCGCCGAACAAGAAGAGTAGTGAACGAATCGATATCGTCGTAGCGCCGTCGCAAGGCGCGATGACGGGCGGTTGGCGCGTGAACAAGCCCGTCGTGGATGAAGCGAAGTGCATCGCGTGCGGCACGTGCGAACGCTATTGTCCAGACGCTTCGATCGCAGTCGCGCCGAACGCCGCCGGAAAGCGAGTCGCGCGAGTTGATTACGATTACTGCAAGGGATGCGGCATTTGCGCGAACGAGTGTCCCGTCAAGTGCATAGCGATGATTGAAGAGAAATGAAGAAAAAATAAATAAATTAAGAAATAAAGAAAAAGAAAAAACAAAAAAATGAAGAAAAATAAAAGAAAAATGTTTTCATGGTTTTCTCTGGAAAAAAGAGGTTTTTTGAAATGGTGAAGCAAACGATTGAAGGAAACATCGCGGTAGCGGAAGTAGTTGCGCGCTGCGGCGCGCGAGTCGTGCCCGCTTACCCGATTTCGCCGAGCACTCACATTCCCGAGCGCTTGAGCCAACTGCAAGTCGCGTACGGCTTCGACTTCATTCCCGTTGAAGGCGAGCACAGCGCTTTGAGCGCCGCAATCGGCGCGAGCGCTGCCGGCGCGCGCACTTTTACAGCAACTTCGTCGCAAGGGCTTCTCTACATGCCCGTGGTTTTACACACCGCCAGCGGCTTGCGTTTGCCCATCGTGATGGCTGTAGCTAACCGCGCGGTGAGCGCGCCCCTCAATATTTGGAACGACTGGATGGATTCTTTCACTCAACGCGACACGGGCTGGATGCAGTTTTACGCGAAAAACAACCAGGAAATTGTGGATCTTGTCATCCAATCTTTCAAAATCGCGGAAGCGACTGAATTTCCGGTGATGGCTTGCTTCGACGGATTCGTTTTAACGCACGAAATCTCGCCAGTCGACATTCCGACGCGCGAAGAAATTGCGGAATTCTTGCCGCCTTTCAAGCCAAAGCACTCGCTCGACGTCGCTGCGCCGGAATCTTTCGGAACTTACGCCGCGCCCGAGCATTACCAGGAAATCAAGCTACAACAGCACGAGGAAATGCTTGCGACGCTGCCCGCGATAGAGCGCGTTGCGGCGGATTTCGAGAAAAAGTTCGGTCGAACGCAATACGCGTTTTTCGAGGATTATCGCGGTTACGCGGCGGCGGGCGCGAAAACAGTTTTCTTTACTCTCGGTTCTCTCGCCGAAACGACTGAAGTCGCTGTCGACGCGCTGCGCGCTCGCGGCGGAGGCGGAAGCGGAGGCGAAAGCGTGGGGCTCGTGCGATTGCGCTGCTTTAGGCCTTTCCCGACAGAAGCGCTGGTAAACGCGTTTGCGAAAGCCGAGCGCGTGCTCGTGATCGAAAAAGACGTTTCATTGGGTTACGAAGGCGTTCTCGCGAGCGAACTCAAAGCCGCATTTTACGATTCCGCTGTTTCAACGGCGAAACCAAAAATCATCGGCGTGGTGAACGGACTCGGAGGACGCGAAGTAACGGTGCGCGACGTTATCTCTCTTTACGAGAAAAACAAGAAGTAGCCTTTAACTCGAATTGGTTCTGCCCGCGTTTTTCGTCAAGGCTTTTTGCTTTGACGCTGCCGCCCGCGTTGTTTTTCGAACAAGTGTTTTGGCAGCCACTCTTTTTTTTCTATTAGCGTGATTTCGTCGTGCACGTAACCGCGGACTACTACGAGCAAAGCAATCATTGCAACCGTGCGCATCAAATCGTCGAGTAACGCTAATAGCCGCGATTGGTAGTCGCCTTGAAAAGCCAACGCGTGCCCGCTCATGACGTTAAAAACGCCAGCGAGCCCAAGCGTAACAGCGAGAAAAACCAGCACGGGCAGCGAGCGCGATTGGTATTGGCCGCGGTAAGCTACGAACGCGTAAATAATCAGGATCGGCGCGAGCACTAGAGTGAAGATTTCAAGAAACTGGTGAGCCAGAAAAAGCAAGTCCGAACTCAATTCAGCCAACAGAAACAAATGCACTAAGCCGCACCCAAAAAATTTTTTCCCGCTTCCTTTTCCGCTTCTTTTAATAAAACGCGTGCCCGAGTTTTAAAACTTGTGCCCGCGATTTTCCCGCTTTAAAATTCGCGCCTTCACTTAAAAACCGTTTAAATTCGAAAACCGATTTTTTTTCGTTTCACGAGCCGTTTCACGCGCCGCCTCACGAGCCGTCGCCGCACTCGCACTTGAGTTCCCGCAACGCGCCCGCCAACTCGTCGATTCCGCTCTTCTCCCAAGCGCTCACGCGCAACACGCGCTCGCGCCGCCCCACCTCGCGCAACAACTCGCGCAAACGCTCGTCGATTGCGTCGAGTCCGCCGCACCGCTCGCCCGCGAATTCGGAAAGCGAGCGCCCCCCGCCTTTGGCGCGCTTCACGACGAGTTTGGCTTCAGTTTTCTCCAGCAAGTCCGTCTTGTTTATAACGCAAAGCGTGGGCAGCGCGTACTTCAACTCTTGAACCGCGCTCAACGCCTTGAGAAGCAGCAAATCCGACTCGCTCGCCGCAGCCTCGTTGTCGACGACGAAAAGCACGGCGTCCGCGACTCGCGGCAACAACGGCGCTCTACCCTCGAGCAGAAAAAGCTCGAGCGAACCAGCCGTATCGCACAACAACCAGTCGCACTCTCTCGCTGCGGCGTCGAACGCGCGAAGCGCTGCGGCATTTTTCGCGAAGTCAGCGTAGATTTTCTTGAGCGCGCCGCCGGGACCGAGCTTGTGCTCGCGCATGACGCTGCGCGCGTTGTAGTGTTTGCGCAAGTCGAAGCAAGGCTCGTAAGGCAAGCGATGCGCGGCGGGATCCAAATTCGCTACGTTCGTCTGCAGTCCTTGCTTGCCCGCGTGTCCAGCGAGCGCGTAAGCGAGCGTCGTCTTGCCTACTCCGCCGCCGCCTATCAACGCTATTCGATAAGCCATTCGCAATTCCCCCGAAATTAAGCCCACTCGAACAATTATCTAAGAATTAGCTTAACGCGGGAGGACTTAAAAATAGGACTGAAGAAAGAGAAAAAAGGAGAACGGACTGGTGTGCTAAGCGTTTTTCTCCGCCATTCTGCCGACGAGCGGCAGCTTGTATTTTTCGCCGCTGTAAGCCTTCCACATCAAGAACAGCCACAGCAGGAAGACGGCCAAGCCGAACAACGCCCAAATTATTTTGAACAGCACGACGCCAAAGCCGAGCGTCAAAAAGCCGAACATCATGCCGGCGATGTTGAGCACGACATTGATTACGACCAGCACGACAGTGAGCAAAATGCTTTGCATCGCGTGAAAGCGCACGTACCCGTTTCGTTTTTCCATCAAGTAGATTATTATTCCAGTTACGATGAAGAGGACGTACGAAACCGCCGCAGTGAGGTTCGCGTTGCTTTTGTATTCGCTTTTTTTCTTTCGCGCTTTCGCCATTTTCAAACCAACTCCACACTAGT
>JAZDKN010000155.1:0-2596 GCA_043803065.1 Microcaldota archaeon | reverse complement strand
GTCGTGGGCGAACTCACGAGCGAACGCAACCTGCGATTGTTTTACAAAAGCGTTCCCGTCGCGGACATCGACATGAATTTCCTGTTCACGCAGCCCACTACGGCGAAAGGCGCGGTAATCGAAACGCTGCCGCGCGCTCCCGTCGCATTCAGCGAGCCGAGCGACGCGCAAGCTTACGGCGCGGTTCTCAAAAAGATTTTGGCTTCACCCAACGTTTGCAGCAAGGAAAGCGTTGTGCGGCGTTACGACCACGAAGTCAAGGGCTCGACGGCAATAAAACCGTTTCAAGGCGCGTCGAACGATGGTCCCGGCGACGCGGCTGTCATTCGTCCTTTGAGGAATTCTTGGAAAGGTGCTGCGCTATCAAATGGTTTTAATCCATTGTTTTCCAGCGACGCTTACAAAATGGCTGCAAGCGCTATCGACGAAGCGATTCGCAACAACGTTTGCGTGGGCGGCAGGCGGTGGGCGCTCCTAGACAATTTTTCGTGGGGGAACCCGAACGACGAACGCCAAGCAGGCGGACTCGTTGCGGCGAGTCGCGCGTGCTACGATTTCGCGCTCGCGTTCCGCGCGCCCTTCATTTCCGGCAAGGATTCTCTGCACAACGAGTGCAACAGCGTAGCGATTCCGCAAACCCTGCTCGTCAGCGCGCTCGGCATCTTGCCCGACGTGCGGCGCGCGGTAACGATGGACGCGAAGCGAGCGGGCAATTTTCTGTACATCGCGGGCGAAACTAAGCTCGAGCTCGGCGGCTCGCATTATTGCGCGGTAAACAACGCTCTTGAAGCAGGAGCGCTTCCCGGAGTAGATGGTGCAAAGGCATTCGCATTATACGAAGCGGTTTTGCGCGCGATGGACGCGGGAATCGTGCGCTCGTGCCACGATTGCAGTGAAGGCGGGCTCGCGGTTGCGGCAGCTGAAATGGGTTTTGCTGGCGGATTAGGCGTTGAAATCGATTTGACGCAAGTTCCGCGCGCAGCGGACGTCAAGCGAAACGATTTAGCGCTTTTCAGCGAATCGAACTCGCGCTTGCTCGTGGAAGTAGAACCGGAACGCGCTAAAGAGTTCGAAGCTAGCCTCAAAGGAATAGTGTTCGGGCGAATTGGTGTGTTCACTCAAAATCCTGACTTGGTTGTGAAAGTCTTCGACGGAACCGAGATTTTGCGCGAAAACGTTTTCGAGTTAAAGCGCGTTTGGCAGAAACCGCTAAAACGATGATTTGATGATTTGCGATGAATTGTTGATTTCATGAAGAAAAGCGATGTGCGAATTTGCATTGTCCGCGCGCCTGGCACGAATTGCGATGCGGAAACGCTTGACGGAGTAATAGCCGCAGGCGGAAGCGGAGAAATAATCCACTTCAATCGGTTGCACCGCGATAAAAAACTCGAGGATTACGACGCCTTGATTTTTCCCGGAGGGTTCTCGTACGGAGACGAGATTCGCAGCGGAGTGATTTGGGCGCGCAAATTCCTTGGCCTGCTAGGCGGCGACCTAAAAAAATTCGTTGACGCGGAAAAACCGGTGCTCGGCATATGCAACGGAATGCAAGTCATCGTCGAAAGCGGGCTCCTGCCCGGTTTGCGCGGCGCGAGCGAAGCGCCGGAAGCATGCATGGCATCGAACGCGAGCGCGCGCTACGAGTGCAGGTGGATTTTCCTCAAAAAAACCGGAGACTCGCTCTTCACAAAGCATTACGCGCAAGGGGAAGTCGTGGAAATGCCTGTGGGGCACGCGGAAGGCAAGTTCACACTCGAACCCGGCCGCGAACAAAAAATCCTCGACGAACTCGAAGCGAACAAGCAAATCGTTTTCCGCTACTGCCGCGCCGACGGCGCGCTCGCGCGAGGCGAATACCCGCTGAGCCCCAACGCTTCGCTCGACGACGTAGCCGGCGTCTGCAACCCCGGCGGCACCGTATTCGCCTTGATGCCGCACCCCGACCGCTCGTGTTTCGGGTGGCAGACTCGCGATTGGACGCGCCGCAGCGCGGACGCGAGTGCAGCCGAAAAGGAAGGCGACGGCTTGCGGATATTCAAGGGGCTCGTCGACTACTGCGCTAAAAAGTTTTAGAAAAAACAAAAAAATAAAAAACGCTGACGCGACGCGCGCTCAGCGTTTTTGCGTGGCGTCTTCTTTCATCATCCATCTTACGATGAGGAATACGACGAGCGCGATTATCGCGAAATCAATGAGCGCGCCCACGAAGTCGCCCACGAGGAATTTCGCTGGACCGAGTTGCAGCGTTGCCGCGCGCCAATCACCGCCCGGAACTAGGACTCCGATTATTGGCATGACGATGTCGGTTACTAGCGCGGTAACGAGTTTCGTCGATGCGGCGCCTACGATGAATGCGACCGCGAGTCCGAGCACCTGGTATTTAGTCAAAAACGCTTGGAATTCGCTTACAAAACCCATTTTAACCCCCACTCCGCTTTTTCGTTTGATTCGCGGTTTATCGTTAGATTCGCTGTTTTAAAAAACCCGTTTTGGCTTTAAAACCCCTTGTTTTTAAAACCCTCGCGGCGTAATGCAGGGCAACAAGTAAACCCGTTAAGGGGTGGTTTGTTTTGGGCAAGGACAAAGGCAAGTG
>JAZDKN010000154.1:0-4591 GCA_043803065.1 Microcaldota archaeon | reverse complement strand
CTCGCTTGCGGGAACGGCTTAACCAGAATTCGCGCCAGCGTCCTCAAACTGTAAACCAACTTAACCCCACGCGTTTCCGTAACGCCTTTGGCGAGCCACGCGTTAACGAACTTGGCAACCAAGGCCTTGTTTTCGTTGTTGACGCTTTCGTCTCGCTGCAACCGGCCTAACGCTGCGGCTAGGTTCGTTGTGCTCCCGTAAATTGATGCTGCTACACGCTGAGTCATACTTGATTCCTCTGAGGCTAAGGTCTAATAAGCTTTAGTGCACAATTAGGCGTTTATGTGCCGTGTTTCCGACGAACAGAGGACAAACCTCTGCCTTCGATCGGAGCACTGAACTCCAGACGCAGAACGCGGTTTAGAAAAGGTTTTTCAACAAAATCACGCATAATAATCGCGAGGTGCAGCTTTGTGAAAAACAAGTCGCTTCAAGAAATCGAAGATTTTTACGTCGAAAACGGTTACGCCGATGAGAAACTCAGACAGGTTTTAATGAAGGATTTGGAGTACCAAACACTGCTTAAAGAGAAAAAGCGAAAGCGAGCCAAGCAGCTTGGAATAACGTCGACCGAAGAAAAGAAGTACGTGTTGTCAACCGACGCCGACATCGAAATCTTGAGGGAGTGCAGGCGACTCGAAAAACTTCGATTGACGAAGGAAGAAAGGTTTTTGATTAAACTCGTAAAATCGCAGCTGGAAATCGATTGGCGTAAGGCACTAAGGAAAACGTTGGACAGGCTTTCGCGCAAACACGTTAAACGCTGAATTCCCGCGTCACGGAAAAGCACTGAATTGCTTGTCTTGAGCTTGCAAGAAATTTTCGCGGAAAAAATTCACGCGCTCGGCTCGCGTTCGGCTGCAAGGGACTTGTACGACGCTTGGTTCCTATCCGAAAAAGGAGTCAAAATAGACAAACGAGTCCTCGCAAAGAAATTCGCTTATTACGACGAAAAGTTTGACGCACGAAAAGCAATCGAGAACGCGCGGAAAAGCAAGGAGAACTGGACCCGGGATTTAAGGCATTTACTCAAGAAGTTGCCAGAGTTTGATGCGCTCGAACGAAAAACGGAAAAGAAGTTACTGGAACTTTCCTAGGCGCCAATCAATTTTCAAACCACTAACGATACTGGACGGAGAAGACTATGCCGAAAAAGAACAGCGAAAAACGCGGCAGCAAGCGAAACACGCTAAACAAGCTAAACAAGCGAAAACAAAAAGCGTTAGCGCTTTGGGCTGCTGACTGTGCCGAACGCGTTCTGCCTTTTTTCGAGAAAGAATACCCGAAAGACGACAGGCCCCGCAATGCGATTCAAGCAGCACGCGCTTGGACGCGCGGCGAAATAACCGTGGGAAGCGCACGCGCCTCCGCAATTGCTGCTCACGCTGCAGCACGCGATGCCGCGCGCGCTCGCCACCCGGCGGCTTGCGCTGCAGCCGTTGCCGCGGCGCGCGCTGCTGGGCACGCCGCTGCCACTGCACACGTTGTGGGCCACGCCGTGCACGCGGCGGTTTACGCCGTCAAAGCTGCTGAAGCTGCCGGTGCCGCAAGCGTCTCCGGAGCACTTAACACAACTCCTACACCAGTTGCAAGCTTCTTTTATCGCGGAACGCAGGATGGCGCGAGAGCAAAAGGCAAGTGAGCAATAAATTAAATAGTTTGCGGAACAAAAGGATTGCGTGATTCACCCCCGCCAGAATCAAGACGTGCGCCGCATACTGTCGGCTCTGAAGAAACCGCGCAAGCAAGCTTTCAAAAACGACTTTGATCACGGCAAGCCTCATGCTCTAGTAACACTCGCGTTCGGCGAAAAACTAGTTCGCGACCCGCTTTACCGCGACAAAGTGAATAAACGCGCTGCAGCAATCGCGCTATTGGTTCACGACATCGGGAGCACGATAAACCGGTTTCCGAAAGCATCCCAGACGCGACGCGAAAAAGCTAGAAAAATGCACGAACCGTGGGGCGCGCACATCTTGACTAACGCTATGATGAAAGCGGGTTACGACGCGGAATTGATAAGCGAGGTTGCGGACGCCGTCAAAACCCACGACTCGGGACCGCACGAAACGCTTCTCTCGAAACTCGTTTCGGACGCCGACAAGCTGGCGTTGTTCCCGAACGGCGTGAAGCGCGTGCTGAATTTCGCGCGAACCAAAGGCGGCGGTCAACCGTTGTACACTCCGGCGAAATGGAATTTGCGCACGCTTAAGCCGGTAGACGGAGCGTCCATTGACCCGTTCTACGTTCTTTTCAGCATAGCGAAACTACCGGAAAATAAAATCTACTCGACAACTGCAAAAAAAGAGGTTGTGACGCTGCGCCGGAAATTCGTGGAAGAATTGACGGAAACGATTAAGGGGCATAAATACGAAAAAGAGATGCTTACGCTGCTAGCCAAAAGCAAGGCGGAAACCTGGTTTTGAATCGGTACGACTGGAAGAAAACTGTTTAATCCGAAAATTGCCTTGCTTCAACGCATTCTGCAGTCATCAGCAGGCTACAGCCGAGCTCAGCTTTCTTCGGGAACGCACGCGTAACCGTCAACGCTCGGATAGCTTTCGCCGTCGTACCACTTTACTTCGCTTAACGTTCCCCGAGCTTGGCAAATGCCTCCGAAGTAAAGACTAGTCCAAGGGCGTGCGGCTACAACCGCAGCTGCAACTGGAAAGTTTTCACAAAGCGCGGGAAGAACAGCTAAGTCAGCACCTCCGGTTAAGATAGTTGCTACTACTATAGTAGCAACGATTACAACTGCCACGGTTATTGTCGTCAAGCAACCGCCCCAGGTGCCCGCCTGTAAGTGGTATTCCATCGAGTAAGAATCGCGCCCGACTTGAATAGTCAAACCATTGTGCCCTTGAGTTAAGCCGCCGCGGCCGCCGTGTTGCAAGTAACAATGTTTTCCAAGCGGGTTATAAAGGTTGAAGCCCCACTCGCTTTGCGCGTCAATCGACGCGGCAAAAATCGCGCCGAGCGGCGCGAGAATAAAAGCGCCAGGCGGACGCGATTTGCTCGTGAAGTAAACGAGGCTAGAGTTCGAAAGAACGTACAAATGGTTTTGTCGTTTGTTACCCGTCGTTTGTTCCGGCGGGCAAACGTTGCCGCCCTCACTCGTGCAGCCAAGCGGGTAAAACTTGAGTCTCGCGAGCGAAGCGAGAGCGTAGGTCACGCGCGACGGGTTGCTCACCTCGCTTTTCTTCGTGGGTTGCTCGAACGAATAAATCGAAGAAACGCACGTTCCATACGCCTTGCTCTCGTCGACCCACAAGTAACTGCACAAAGGAACGCTGCTCATGTTCTCGAACACGCCGCTCTCGCTCGCCTTCGAACAAGCTTTCTCCGTTCCGCCGTGCAACGGGTAACCGAAAAACGAGTCGGGCGAGTTTTGCAAGCGCAGCACGTTCACTTTCGTCGCTGAAGCCGCCGTGGATTCAGCGTCCTCGCGCGAGAACGAGTATATTCCCCGGTAATCGATTTCTTCATTTCCGTCAGTGCACCCAGACGGCGTCAAACTGTTCAACCACGTATCCGGCGAAACGCCTATCTTGTTTTCAACTGAAGCGACTTTAACCTCCGCCGAAGAAAACGCTGCCAACGGCTTTTTGCCGCCCTCGCTTCCGACGGGTTCGAACTCGAAGTTTTGCAGTTGCGTTCCCGCAACGTTAAGCCACGGACGCGTTTCATCTTGAACGAGCACGTCCTCGAAAATGCGTTTGACGTTGTTGACGCAGTCGGGCGAATCGTCGCAAACCGGCGCAGCGCAGAAACTCGTGCAAGCGAAAGAACAACCGCCGTCGACAGCGCAAACGAGTTCGGCAGTTCCGTTGAACATTCGCTCGCCTTTCGCGATTTGCGCTATGCCCATTCCGCCGCCGACGTCGAAACACCTTGAATCACAGTTGTACTGAGCCGCGGGAAAGGCAATGCACGACCTGCAAGGCGAAACCGATTTCAACACTCTGCGCGTAACCATGTTGCGCCAATCGTCGATGCTCGACTTGCAGCACTCGTCAGAATTTTCTTTAATTCCTTCCTCGGTGCAAGGCCCGGCGTAGCCTGAACCTGCTAACGCGAGTTGGCACACGCTCGTCTGCTTGCTTCCGCGCCAGTACGAATACTTTTTCGTTTCAGAAAACAACACGTCTATGGATTGAGTCTGCGCTGTTCCGCTCGGCAGCGCGTCACAATTGTAGACTCTGCGGCAAGCAGCTTGTTGTTCCGGTCCGAGCGCGTCGCAAACCTTTTTGTACTCGCCGCAATTGTAGTCGCAGCGCTCTTTAGCCTTGTTTTTGAAGAAACCGCAGTAATCAGTGCAGTTGCCGCTTCCGCCGCTTCCCTGGTACGCTTCGCAGTCCGCGTTGCAGTCGATGAGGCTGCTCGGCGAGCTTTGAATGAAATCGTAGCAAGCGCCTGAGTACGTCGTTTCTTCTCCACTGCCTTCCTGTTTGATGCAATCTGAATAAGTTTTCTCGTTTCCCGAACCGTCTCGGCAGAACGCGTTGCAGTCGAAGCCGTTGAACGCGCCTGAGCATTCGCTCAGGCAACTGGCAAGGTAATTTTGGCAGCCTCCGCCCATCAAGCCGCAAGC
>JAZDKN010000153.1:0-5703 GCA_043803065.1 Microcaldota archaeon | reverse complement strand
CGAATAAAAAAGAAAACGAAAAATCGTCAAACTCGGTTAAAACTCACGCTGCGCACGGTGCGGTGTCGGGGAACGCGTAACAGAACGCGCTCGCGGCGTAACCCGCGTGCCCAGTGTAAGTGCAGTCGAGCACCATCGTGGGCGTGCTGTAAGTTCCGCCGCCGTAACGCAGCGCGTCTTGAACGTCAGCGTCGACTCGCGCTTTCGCGCCGGCAAGGCACGAAGCGATTTTGGAAGCGTCCGCGCCCGCTTTCTGCGCGAAGCCCGCGAGTTGCGCTGCGGTGAACGGGATATAGTCGCTTCCGTCGTCCTTCAAGTTCTTGTAAAACTCGGTTTTGAACGCCTGAATCTTGTCGAGTCCCTGGTCTTGCACGCACAAGAAGTACTTGTGGGCGAGAGTCACGTTGTCCTCGCCGTAGTCTTGAATCAAGCTGCCGGAGTGCGTTACCACGATCTCGTAAGTTATGTTCGCCGCGCCTGCGAACTCGTCTACGAAAGCGTTGACGTATTGTTCGCTTGAAGCGCAAGCAGGGCAATACGGGTCGGTGAAGAAAAAGACTTTCGGTTTTCCCGAGCCCGAGCAGCTGACTCCGTTGGCAATTCGGGTAACTTCAGTCGGAAGCCCTGATTCTGGACTAGCGGTGGGCGTTCCGCCAGTTCCTCCGGTTCCGCCCGCGCCGAGCCGCGCGATTGCTTCGGCGTTCCTCAATTCGAGGTTCTTGATTTCAGCGATTTGCGCTGCGAGCCCGTTGTTCGACAGCCAAACGAAGACGCAGATTATGAGCGCTGCGAGAATCACCACGCCAGCAAGAATCTTGACGTCGTCATCGCTCAATCAAAACCACCTTTTCTTCAAAATCAAAAAGAACCCAAAAAAAACAAAAAACAAAACTACTGAAAAAAAGGAAAAACAAAAACAAAAAAACAAAAAGAAAAAAATAAAAGAGAAAGGGGGACGGCTTAAGAACCGCAGCCGATGTTGCTCGACGTGCCGGTCGCGTTCGAGAGCTGCTGGCTGCACTCTGTCGGCGCGGTCTTGAAAGCGTCGCACACGCCGGTCTTTAACGCTTCGCTCGAGCGAGCGCCCGCGTAGTCTTCGCCGTTTATCGTTATGGTCGGCGAGCTTTGCACGTCGAGCTCGTTCGCGAGCGCAATGTTTTTCTTTAGCAAGTCCGCGCCTTGCGCACCCGTCATGCACGCTGTCGCGTTCGCCGAGTCGATTTTCGCTTGAGTCATGCACTCGCTCGCCATGGAAGTCCAATTAACCGTTTCGTAAGCCGCAGCGTCGTTTGCGTTAATCGCTTCCGCTGGCGCTTTAACGAAGCACTCGAGGTACGCGAGGTACTTGTCTTTCTGGTTGGCGGCGATGCAAACTTGCCGCAAGTCTTCCTGGACTTCGGGTTCGCCGTGCAAGGAATCGAAAGAGTTGTTTCCAGTCGCGCTCGCGATAAAGCGGATGTCGAAAGACGCTTTGTTGCCGAGCAGTTTAATAACTGGAATCATCGCGTACTCCGCGACTACGCCGTACGGGCAGTAGCTCATCACGAAAAGCTTTACGTCAGGTTTCACAGTTTTCGGCGCGGGAGTAGGGCTCGGAACCGGGCTTACTGTTATTAAGTCCATTGCGTTTCCGAGAATGATTTTTTGTCCGTCGAGCGTGACGTAGACTAAAGCGGAATCCGTCTTGGTCGTGCCTTGCATTATGTCGGTTTCGACTTCGAAAAGCCCGTTTTTCTCGGTTACGCTCTTGACTTCAGCGGAAAGCTTTTGCTTGACGAGGAAATTCGCGTCCAAAAAGTTTTTGACTTTCACTTTCAACGCTTCGACGTCGATTTTCGAGCCGAGCGGAACCACGCTCGCCGCAGGCGTTGGCGTCGGAGTCGCAGCGCCGCCGCCTTTGCCGCCGCTTGAAAGCAGTATCGCCGCGATTATAATCAAAACGATTATCGCTCCGGCAGCGTAGAGAAGCGTTTCATTCCTTTTTTTCTTTTGCTCAGCGTGCGAGTGCTCGTGTTCGTGAGACTCGTGATGTTCGTGCGCTTCATGGTGTTCGTGCGCCGCATGGTGCGCTTCGTGCTCATGCGAGTGCTCGTGCTCAGCGTGCGAATGCTCTGGATTATCTTCACTCAATTGAAACAACCCCCTTCAAAGGTCGTAAGCCCTAGCGGGCTGCGTAAAGGTTGTTTTAACCCGCCCCTCGTTTTTAATACTTTGTTTTCCTTAAACCAAAGCGTTGATTCGTTCCGTCGATCAAACTGATTCAACTGATTAAAATGGAAAAAAATGAAAAACTCTTGCCGCTCAAGCAAGGCGCCGCGCTCGTCAAAAGCGCGAGGCGCGCGATTGAAGAAGAACTCAACAAAAAAGGCGGGGGCAGCGATGGCGAGCGCGGTTTCGAACCGAAACTCGAGAAGCGCGGCGTGTTCGTTACTATCGAAACTTTTCCGCAACGCGAGCTGCGCGGCTGCATCGGCTTTCCCGAGCCGACGCACGCGTTAGACGCGGCGGTGCGCGAGGCTGCGCTGAGCGCGGCGTTCGGCGACCCACGGTTTCCGCCAGTGCAAAAAAAGGAATTCGAAAGCGTGACAGTCGAAATCAGCGTGCTCACGCCGCCGGAACTACTCGAAGAAAAAAATCCGGAAGAGATTCCGCGCAAAATCAAAATCGGTCGCGACGGCTTGATCATTCAACGCGGTTACGCTTCAGGCTTGCTTCTTCCCATCGTGCCCGTCGAGTGGGGTTGGAGCGCGGCAGAGTTTTTAGAACATCTCTGCGACAAGGCGGGTTTACCGCGCGGCTCGTGGAAAGACAAAGGCGTCCGGCTCTTCGTTTTCGAATCGCAGGTTTTCCGCGAGAAAACGCCGCGCGGAGAAGTCGAGGAAGTGAATTTCAGCCGCGATTTCGGCGTGAAGAAACGCGGGTGAAAAAAGAGGTTTTGAAGAGGTTTTGCTCGTGGTAACGGTTTCAAGCGAACTAGTCAACGAATTGCACGGCAAACTGCAAAAAAATGTTAGAGGCAAGTTTAGCGTAACGCAGGTGCGTTCGGGAATTATTCCAAAAATAAGGAAAAACGCATTGAGTAAAATCATTAATCTATTCAAAAAACGGCGCGAAATCATTTTGGTTAGAGCGGACAGTTCAGTCATTGACGGGCAATGCTATCTCGCCGCGTTTGACGCGAAAACGCACGAATTTATGGGTGTGCGTCCAGTCGTCGTATGTGAAAAAACGCATTCTTTGGACGGACCTGTAGTGCCTAACGAATTCAGGAATAGGGGAGTGATGTCCGTACTGACTGCTGAAGCCATTAAAAACGCGAGCGAAGCCGGAAGCCAAAGTATTTCAACGATGCACTTGTCCAACAAAACGTGGGCTGAACACCTGGTTAAGTATTTGGGCGGCGTAAAATACGAGTACGGGGAACTCAGCGTTTTCTGGAGTGAAAAAGAATTGCAGACGCCGAACGCGAAGTGGCGCGATTTCCTGCTTCAAGAAAAAAAGAATTCGCGTAAAACCATAATTAAAAAATAAATAGGGGTGAACTGTCTTTGACTAAAGTGATAGCGTTCAACTACAAAGCGTACGAAAGTGTTTACGGCGCGCTGGCGGAAAAATACACTGCGGCGCTGCGCGAAACCGCGGCTGCTCACGAGAACGCGCTAGTCATCGCTTGCCCGCCGCAAACCGAATTGCGCGCAATCACGCAGAAATTCCCGCCGACGAAAAACTTTTTGGTTTTCGCGCAAAACGCGGACCCAGTCGGCTTCGGCTCGCGCACCGGCTGGACTCCCGTGGAAGCGGTGCGCACGGCAGGCGCCGCGGGAACGCTCGTCAACCACGCGGAGCACAAAGTTCCGCTGGAAACCTGCCGCAAAGTTGTCGAGCAAGCAAAGCCGCTCGAACTCAAGGTGCTTGCGTGCGCCGCTGATCTAAAAGAAGCGAAGGATTTGACTGCATTATCTCCTTGGGCTGTCGCAGTCGAGCCGCCCGAACTAATCGGAAGCGGAGTGAGCGTGAGCACAGCGCAACCCGACGTGGTAAAGCGCGCAGTGCAAGTAATCAAGGAAACGAACCCGCAGGTTCTTGCTCTCGTCGGCGCGGGCGTCAGCAACGCTGACGACGTCAAGAAATCGTTCGAACTCGGAGCGGAAGGAGTGCTTCTAGCAAGCGCGTTCGTGAAAGCAAGCGACCCGAAGGCGTTCGCGAACTCGCTCGCGACAGAAGCGGATTAGTCGGAGCGCCCTCGCTTCTTTTTCTTCGATAGTTTGAGTTCTTCTACAATCTCGTCTTTGATGTTTTTCTTGAATTCTACAAACCAAGCATAGTACCAGGCGGCAACCCAACACACTGCTCCCGCTATGCATAAAACTGATTGGACTGGATTGTATATCACGGGACCGGCGACTCCAAGCAGTGTGGGCCCCATGCCTAAGAGTATTGCGCCTGTTCCAACCAAAAGCAGTTTAATGCTTGTTCTCACTTTCTCATTCCCCTACTTCTTCTTTTTTTCCTTGTCTTCCAGCTGCTTCGCGATTTCGTCGCGCACGAACTCCTGCATTTGGTCCGTCCGCGCGAACTCAAGCGGATTAATCTGGTCGATGATGTACTTCAGCTCGAGCAAATCCTCCTGTTTCGCGGCGGCCTTCCGAGCGTCCTCTATTTCCTTGCGCAATTCCCCGATTTCCGCGCTTGACGCGCCGCCTACGCCACCTCCGCCGGCAGCGACTTGCGCCTCGAGATTTTTGAGTCGTTCGTTTTGCGCGACGAGCGTTCTGCCGATGACTTCCTCGTTTTTCTCCATGCTCTTGATTTTTTGCACGATCAAGTCGATTTTGGATTCCACC
Organism: Microcaldota archaeon; assembly: GCA_043803065.1. Classification (GTDB taxonomy): domain Archaea; phylum Micrarchaeota; class Micrarchaeia; order Norongarragalinales; family Norongarragalinaceae; genus CAITNU01. The sequence goes on along the minus strand of JAZDKN010000153.1, from coordinate 859 downwards.
GAACGCATTCCGGCGTCTTCCTCGCCTTGCGGCGCGCCCGGCCTTTGTCTCTGGGGTCTTTGAGGCGGCATAACGAAAAACCTCCTGCTTGAAAGCTTAAATGCTGAATTCAACGAATTTTAAGGCGCATCAAACGATTGAAACCGATTGAAACGCTTTGAAACGTTTTTTTAACTGCGGCTGGTTTAATAAAGCGTATGCCTCTCGAAAAGAAAAAACTGTTTTTGTTCGACGCCGACTTCGTGCAACGCCTAAACTCGGACGGCAAGAGCGGGCCGGGCGTGCGGCTGATTTTCAAGGACGAGAACGGGAAAACCGTTCGCGCGTTCGACTCCTCGTTCGAACCTTATTTCTACGTCCTGCCGTCTCCAGGTGGAATCGCTGAAGCCAAAAAACGCTGCGAGACTGTGAAGGCAATGCCGCGCTGGGGCGCAGCAAGCGCCGCAGGCGCAGCGAACGCGGCGAGCGCAGCGCGGGCCTCGAGCGCGGTGAAAGCAAAACGAATCGAGGAAGCGCGCATTCTCGTGAACGGCGAAAAAACTGCTGTTCTCCGCGTCGTGTGCGAGCATCCCAGTCAAGTGCCCGCCTTGCGCGAGGCTTTCGCAGCGAGCGGCGCGGGCCGAGTTTTCGAAGCCGACATTCCTTTCGTGCGCCGCTATCTTTACGACAAGGCGATTTACCCGAGTTCGTGGGTTGAAACGGAAATCGACGGCGAGACGCGCGAAATAAAAAGCGTGCGCAACGCACCAGGCGCCGAGCAAGGCGCCGACCCGAAGCTGCGACTGCTCGCGTTCGACATCGAAGTGCGCAACCCGCGCGGCGTGACTGACGCGAAGCGCGACGAGTGCACGATGATTAG
>JAZDKN010000152.1:0-3304 GCA_043803065.1 Microcaldota archaeon | reverse complement strand
ACAAAAGCGTTCTCCGCGCAGGCGCGACGAGAATAGCGTTAGACTGCAAGCCGCCGCGCGAACGCAACGCGACAAACCAAAGCGACTCGAGCTGCGATGCGGTTTTCGTCAGCCACGCGCACTACGACCACGCGCCCGCCTTGCGCGACGCCTCGCGCTTGATAACGAGCGATGCGACGCGCGAATTGCTGGTGGCGCGCGGCTTGAAAATCGATTCTGCCGCCAATGCAATTTCGCCCAAACTGCCGGATGAGTTGGCTTTAACGCTTCTTCCGAGCGGGCACGTTCTCGGCGGTTCAATGCTTTATGCGGAGTGGGATTCAACGAGCTTTTTGTATACTGGCGACTTCAAGCCCTCGCAGTCGTTAACGCAAAAAGTCGCCGCGCAACCCAGCGAAGTCGAGACGCTCGTCATCGAAAGCACTTACGGCGCGCCCGGACTCCGCTTCCCGCCGAGAAACGACGTCTACAAGAAAATCGCCGCGTGGGCGACGCGCGAAACGCGTTTCGGCGCGTGCGTGCTCGCGGGATACGCGCTAGGCAAAGCGCAGGAACTCGTGGCGTGCTTGAACGAGTACGCCGGCACCGCGCCGATAGTAACGCCAGACATCGCCGCGCTCTGCGAAATCTACGCAAAGCACGGCGTCAAACTCGATTACGTTAGCTCGGCAAGTCCCGAAGGCTGCGCCGAACTCCGCAAACGCTTCGTCGCAGTGCTCGCTCCAAGCGTAGCACGCCGCTTTACGCCTCCCTCAGGCCAACGCCTGGCGACGGCGTACGCGAGCGGTTGGTGCGCGACGTGCTTCGAAGGCGCCGGTGGAGCGGGGGGCGGCGCCAGCGGGAACGCGTTCGGTTTCGACGCAGGATTCGCGTTAAGCGACCACGCCGATTTCTTCGAGCTCGTCAACTTCGTGGAACAATGCGCGCCCAAGCGCGTGTTGTGCGTGCACGGCTTCAGCGAACAACTCGCCGCCGCGCTGCGGCGCCGCGGCTTTGACGCGACAGCCGCGCGGGAAGCGCGACGCGCAGGCAAGCCGGCTGCGGAGAAAAAACAGCGAACGCTTATCGATTGCGCGAGGGTTGAACAGTGAAAAAAATCGTTTTGTTGTTGGCGGCGTGCGCGAACGCGCGCGAAGCGAAGCGCATCGCACGGCAGCTCGTGCGCAAACGCTTGGCGGCTTGTGTTAATGTCGTGCCGCGAATCGAATCCATCTACCGCTGGAAAGGCAAAATGGAAGAAGCGAGCGAAGTGCTGGTGATCGTGAAAACGACGAAAGCGCGGGCTGCAGCTGCGGCGGATGAAATCAAGAAACTGCATTCTTACGAGTTGCCTTCAATCGAGCGGCTCGAAGCGAGCGTTGGCGGCGAAGTCGCCGCGTGGCTCGACGAAAGCGTGAACGCAAGCGTTTATCGAAAATCTAGGAAAAGGTGATGCGAGTTGGTAGTGTTTTTGGCTGCGAGAACCGGAAACGGAAAAACGCGTTGGCGCAAGTGCGCGATCAAGCCGTGGCTTTCGATTATCGTTCCAACGTTGAACGAGGAAAAAAGAATTGAGTATACGCTGCGCGAGCTGCGCAAGCTCGCGCCGGACGCGGAACTCATTATTGCGGACGGCGGAAGCAACGACCACACGCGCGAAATAGCGCGCCGAGTCGTGGACAAAGTGATTCTAAGCACCAAGGAAGGCGAGCACAAGAGCATAGGCGCAGGACGCAACGCCGGCGCGCGAAGCGCGAGCGCTCCGCTCTTGCTCTTCAACGACGCGGACACGCTCCCGCAGAAAACGTTCATCGATGCGCTGCGCAGCGCGTTCGACGACGAGCGCGTCTTAGGCGCGGGTTGCCGCGTAATGCCTGACGAACAAAACTTTTTGGTGCGCCTAGTATTCCGCTTCTTCAACTTCATTATTCGCGTTAGCTCGTGGATTGGGAGTCCCGCGATTTCCGGGAACTGCGTCGCTTACCGCGCGAGCGCTTTCTGGAAAATCAAGGGCTTCGACGAGGAAATGGAGGCTAGCGAGGACCAGGATTTAAGCGTGCGCATGTCGCGCGTCGGCCGCGTGCTTTTCTTCAACGAGTATACGGCTTTTACGAGCTCGCGGCGGCTCAAGAAATTCGGTTGGTTCGGGTTGTTCTTCGACTGGGGTCGCACAACGCTGAACTTCGTCTTGGGGCGCAAGAACCGGCGTTACGCGATAGTCCGCGAAATCTGACGAAGCTGACGAATCCGGCGCGTGCGCCGCCGCGCGGCTCTGCTAGAAAAAAGAGATTCGGCTCGCATACTGCTGGCTCGCGGTTTCCTGCGGTTTAAACTATCTTGTAGACTGCGTCGCGCTCATGGATTTTGCCGTCTATCTTCAAACCGACCGACTGGCCTTTACCTGCGCTCTCCACGGACGCGTGCTCGATTTGCATCGACTTTACGCGCATGCGCACTTCGCCCGTGTTCGGTCCCTCGATGCTGACTTCGTCGCCCGCGCGCAACTCGCCCTCTAGTTCCACGACTGCAACGCTGATTTTGCCGAACCAGTGCGTTACCTTTCCAACCAATTTTTTTTCGGGTTCCGCGTCATCCATAAAGAAAGAGTTGGGCGCCGCGCTTTATAAAACGCGCTGTGAACGGCGGTGAACGGCGTTGAACGGCGTTGAGCGGCCGCAGCTTAAAAACACGGTTTCTGGTTTTCCTCGCGTTTTCATCGCGTTTTCATTGTTTTCAGCATGATGAAAGCGCGGGAAAGCGTTCGCGCAGCTCGGTCGCCGCGTGCATTCCGCCGAACGTTTGCCCGTTGACTACGAGCGAAGGCGTTTGCGAGACTCCGAAGCGCTGAACCAGCATTTCCACTACGGTAACGTTCAAGTCCGTCGGCAAAGCAAACAACCAAACGCGCTCGGGACACGAACGCTTTAACTGCAGCAGTTCGTTCGCTTGCGCCGCGCACGACTCGCACGCCTTGTTTTCAGGATAGAAGTAGAGAATCGTCGTGGTCGCCGAATCGCAGAGTTTTTTTAGGTTTTCCGAACGCAGCCACAATTCGGTGTTGAACAAGACGTACTGGCGCTTCAAAGCGTAATACGATTCGTCGAGTTTGTTCGCTTCCCGCAGGCTTTCAAGCTTCAAACCGAGCGCGCCGACTCGCTGCAGCTGCGCGTTCATTTCAGTCGCATAAACGCCGCAAAACTGCGGGTCGCTCTTGAAGGTCTCGAAGAAAACCATTGCGACTCGCGCTTCGTCCGCCTGAATCTTTAAATCCTCTAGTTCGCCGCGCACCGCGTTGGAACGGCTCCAGTCGAAGTACCACCCCAAG
>JAZDKN010000151.1:0-7899 GCA_043803065.1 Microcaldota archaeon | reverse complement strand
GCAGCGGCAAGCAAGCTAGACCGTGTTTTTAATAATTTGAGAGAAGAATACTCAGCCCATGATGTGCAGTTTTTGTTTATCGCAAGGAAACAAGGCAAAACAGGAAAACTGGGATAGAAATGGCTCTTGAGAGCATTCACGCGTTTTTGAAGCGGAAGCGGGACGACGGCGAGACGCGCAAGCGAAAGGAGCCGCAGCAGGCTAACGCCGAAGACGCGGGTTTGTTGAAATCGCTCGGCGTGAAGCCCGTTGGCGTTAGCGGCGCGCAGGCGCGCAGCGCGCGCGGCGTTCACGATGCTTGCGAGGCGGAGTTGGGAAAGGAAAAACAGCGTTTGGCGGAAATCGAGAGCGAACTCGGCCAGGCGCGGACGCGCGAAGCGGTTTACAAGAAGCTCATCGAGCGTTACGCCGACGTCATCGAAGCAGGCGAAGAGAAGACGATTCCCGAACTGCGCTCGCTCGTCAACGCCGAAGACGAGGCTGTGCGCGAGGCGAAGGCACGCATTCTCAACGATTTCCCAAAGTATGATTACGACCGTCATTTCGCGAAATTCGCGGACAAGGCGTTCGAATTCATTGCCAGTCTGCGGCCAGTGCACGCTAGCATCAGCGTGAGCTATTGGCTGAGCCCGCAGGAAGTAATCGAACTCGGCGCGGCGGATGCTTTCGACAAAGCCGTTTTCTTGTGCTCGCTGCTGCGTGCCGCGGGAAACGCGAGCGCGAGAGTGCGAGTCGTCGAACTCGAGGGCGGAATTCAGCATCCCGTAGTTGTTTTCGAATTTCACGGTAAGGCGTTTTTGTTCGATGCGGCGAGCAAGACGCGGCAGAGCGCTGCGAGCGTCGACGCGCTTTTCGAAAAACTGTGCTGTGGCGGCAAGCGGCCGACGCGTTCGCTTTACGAGTTCAACGACCAGAATTACGAGGATTTCGAGGAAGGCGAATAGGAAATGACGCGGGCGATAATAATGAAAGACACGAATACTCTTTTACGGCAGATTCGTAAGCTGGAGTTGACGCACACTGGCTTCACTACCAGCCCGTACGGAAGGCGCGACGCACTCGGAAAAGTTTGCTTGATTTTAAGCGGCGACGGCTTGCCTCGCACTCTCCGCCGGCCAAAAAACCTCGCGCGCGGCGTTTTTGAAAAAACGCTGGAAATCGCGGTGTCGGACCGGCTCAAGCGGTGGGGCGGCGCGAGCGCGGTAGACGTCCGTTTTGAACAAACGCCGTCAAGCAGGAGGTATACCATATTGGTCACGAAGATACTTCCGTTGAAGGCATTAGCGGATTTGACGAATCGCCTGACGATTGATCGAGATAAAATTCGGGAAATTCGGCACGAATACGTGTTGCCGACGGAGTGCGCGAACGAGTTAAAAGCATTGCTTGACAGAGAACGCGGGAGATTCGCACAAGTTGAAATAACGGGCGGAGGCGTGCAGTCGTCGGTTTTGATCGGGGACGCCGACCTTCAAATCGTTAGGCTGGTGATTGAAAAGGCAGGTGCGAACGCGGCGCGCTACGCTGCCTTAAAACGGGCTTTGGCCCTTGAAAACTGGTTGGGTACGCGCTACGTCTTGGGGCACCGACTTACAGTTTCCTGAGTTTCTTGAGAAAGTTTTCGTGGATGCGGCGCGTGTCGCCAAGGTGCTCCGCGAAAGAGCGTTTTCCTTTGAGAAGCGCTTCGTGAATCGCGATTTCTTCCTTGATGTGCGCTTGCCACTCGTTCATGAACGCGTGAAAACGGCGTTCCAATCCTTTTTCCAAGCGTTTTTCTTTTCTCGCGATTCCGCTTAAACCCGTTTTGGCTCGATTGATTTTTTTCTTCACTGCAAAACACCTCTTGCGTCTCGCCTGTTCTTCGCTGAATTTTTTGCCTCATTCTTCGTCGTTTGCGCCGCGTTTTTTCGCTTGCAAAGGGGTTAGTGAAACAAGGTTTTTATACTTGCGGCGGAATAATAAACAACTCTAGCTAGTTCGGTTGCTTCAAGCTTCAACAAATCAATTTAAACCCGAGGTTTCAGCGTGGCTGTAGACATAACGAAGTCGAAATGCGTTTACTGCGGGGGCTGCGTGGCTTCTTGCCCCGTTCTCGCGCTTACGCTTTACGAGACGCGCGTTGTTTGCGACGAAGCGAAATGCATTAGTTGCGGCACGTGCGTTCGCGCTTGCCCAATGCAAGCAATCAAACTTAAAAACAAAAAATGAAGGTTTTTTCGATGCAGCAGACTTACGACGCGATTGTAATCGGCGCTGGTCCCGCGGGAACGAGCTTCGCGCGCGTCGCCGCGCGCGGCGGGCTCGACGTGCTCGTTATCGACAAGCGCAAGGAACTCGGCTCGCCTGTTCGCTGCGGCGAGGGAATCGGCGCGCACTGGGAAGGCAAAATCAAGCTGCCGCTTCACGGAGGCGCGGTTGCATACAAAATCGATGGCGCTAAGTGCTTCGCTCCGAACGGCAAGGCGTTGAAAATCCAGACGCCGGAAACAAGGGGTTACGTGCTCGAACGAAAGATTTTTGACAAGTATTTGGCAATAGATGCGGCTCGCGCTGGCGCGAACATTCTGCCGAAGACTATCGTGACCGAGCTCGTTAAGGAGAACGGTAAGCCCGCGGGCGTCAAGGCGCGCACGTTCGACGATGAAGTGCTCGAGTTCCGTGCGCCCCTCGTTGTGAGCGCAGAAGGAATGGAAGCGAAAATCGCGCGGGAAGCTGGATTCGCGGACGCGGTCGCCGGGCTTTACGATACGGACACGTGTTTCGAGTACGAGATGGCGAACGTTGAGTGCGAACCGCTAATCGAAATATGGTTTTCTAACTTGTACGCGCGGCGCGGTTATGTTTGGGTTTTCCCGAAGGCGAAGGACGTTGCGAACGTGGGTGCGGGCATCGGCGGCGACTTGAACGAGCATCCGAAGGAACGGCTCGACAAATTCATCAAAGCGCATCCGGAACGCTTCAAAAACGCGGAAATCATCGAGGTCAAGGCGGGAAACATTTGGGTTGGGTCGCCGTTGAAGGAGCTCGTTAAAGACAACTTCATGGTTATAGGTACCGCAGCGCACCAGGTCGATCCTATTCACGGCGGCGGAATGGCGCTCGCGATAGAAGCGGGCGTTATCGCCGCTGAAACCGCGCTGAAAGCGTCGCGTGCGAAAGATTTTTCGAAGCGCGCTCTCGGCGAGTACGAAACGCGTTGGCGTGCGGCCGAAGAGGGGAAACTCGGCAAGCGCTTGAAGCTCCGCAAAGTCCTCGAGTTGTTTACGGACGAGGATTTCGACCGGGTTTTCGAGTTGCTTGACGAAAAGGATTTGGAGCGCGTGCTTAACGGCGATTTCAAGCCCGTTGTCTCGAAAGTGCTGCTTAAGAGGCCTAGCCTGCTTAAAGTATTGAAAGCGCTGATTTGACGAACTGCTGAATGGTTTAACGATTTTCGCAACGCGTTGTTTTGGGGAAGTTTTGGAGGAGAATAATTTTCATGAAAAACGAGCTCACGAAATACGAAAAAGCGCGCGTTATCGGCGCACGGGCACTGCAGTTGGCGATGGGCGCTCCACCGTTAGTCGCAGTTCCGAAAGGCGAGGTCAACGCGCTCGCGGTAGCTAAACTCGAGTTCGAGAAGAACGCGGTTCCGCTTCAAGTAGTGTACGATTGACGCCTGTCGGCGTGCGACGCGCCGGCGATTGTTGAAAGAAAAACGTTGACGCGCTAGCGCACTGCGCGAAACGTCGCGCTTCCCCCCCACGGAGATTCACAATGGACAAACTCAACCGAAAGGTTTTCGTCGCTTACTCTATTCCCGAAGCGGGCTTGCGACTGCTCGAAGGATTCGGCGTTAGCGTTTGGGGGAAGGAATCGATTCCGTCGAAGGAAGAGCTGCTCGAGAGCGCGAAGGATTGCGAAGCAATCGTCACGCTTCTCGCGAACAAAATCGACGACGATTTTCTTTCCAAGCTGCCGAAGCTCAAACTCGTGGCGCAATACGCGGTAGGTTACGACAACGTTGATGTCGACGCTGCCACGCGACGCGGGGTTGCCGTCACGAACACGCCGGGCGTGCTGACGGAAACAACGGCGGACATGGCTTGGGCGCTGCTCATGGCTGCAGCGCGACGCATCGGCGAGGGCGACAAGCTCGTGCGAAACGGCGGGTGGCGCATCGCTTGGACTCCGTTGTTCATGCAAGGCGTCGACGTTTACGGGAAAACAATAGGCATCATCGGCATGGGCCGCATTGGCCTCGCAGTCGCAAAGCGCGCGACTGGTTTCGGAATGAAGATTCTTTACCACGACAACAAGGAAGTGGCTGAAGCAAGCGCGCTCGGAGCGAAAAAAGTTGCTCTCGACGAACTATTAAAGGAAAGCGACTTCGTTTCCTTGAACATCGCGTTGACGCCTGAAACTCGGGAAATGCTCGGCGAACGCGAGCTCGCGCTGATGAAGCACACTGCGGTGCTCGTTAACACTGCGCGCGGACCCGTCGTCGACGAAAAGGCGTTGGTGCGCGCGTTGAAGAAAAAACAGATTTTCGCCGCGGGGCTTGACGTGTTCAACAAGGAGCCGTTGCCCGCGGATAACCCGCTGCTCAAGCTCGACAACGTTGTTCTCGCTCCGCACGCGGCGAGTTCGAGCCGAGAAACGCGGGACGCGATGGCTGTAATCGTAGCGCAGAACGTGCTCGATTTTTTCGAGGGCCGCAAGCCGCGCTCGTGCGTAAACCCGGAAATCTACGACAAAAAGTAAGTGGGTTTGCAGACGGCGGGCAACTCAGTAAGGTATTCCGATGCATACGTCGCACGCGTTCGTGCCCGTCGCGCCGGTAACTATTTCTCCGCCGGCGCGCTTGAAGAAAGAGTTCGAATCGTTGCGGGCGAGGAATTCGACTGCCGAACACTCGCATGCGAGAAAGCGCCCTCGTCGTTTTTGTTTAAATGTTTTGTCGCTCGCTATCGCGCCAGCGGCCTCGCTGAATCCGTCTATTCCGTCGGTTCCAATCGAAGCGATTACCGCCTGCGATTTCAGTCGAAAGAGCGCCGATAAAACGAGTTCTTGGTTGCGTCCGCCGCGGCCGTTGCCGCGCACAGTCACAGTCGTTTCTCCGCCGGCAACGAAGCAAACGCGCTTGTTCAACAGCGCGGCGCAGCGAGCGCCGGCAACGCGCGCTTCGCCGTGCATTCCGTGCAGTAGCCGCGGCTTCAAGCCGTTTCCGCGCAAGAACGCTGCCGCCGCGTCGATTGCCGAATCGTTGTCCGCCAAAACAATTGTTTTTGAGGCGCTGCGCAACAGTTTTTTCGGGGTTTCTTTTTCTTCGCCGCGCAACCCGCATTCGATTACCACACGCGCGGCGCGCAGCGCTGGGTTTTTCCAAAAACCGCGTTTTGCGAGCACGCGTTTGGCGTCGACGAACGTCGTTGAATCTGCAACAGTAGGTCCGCCGGCGATCACATCGAGCGGCGAGCCTAACACGTCGCTGATGACGAGCGTAAGCAAGCGCACGCCTGGCGGCGCGGCTGCGGCGAGTTGCCCGCCTTTGATGCGCGACAAGTGCTTGCGTACGGCGTTGAGTTCGTTTATCGTCGCGCCGCTGCGCAGCAGCGCTTCCGTTGTTTTTCGCAGGCTCGCAAGCGTCAAACCTTTGCGCGGGAGTTCGAGTAACGCGCTTCCTCCGCCGGAAATCATGCAGACAACTAAATCCCCGCGTCGCGCCTTGCGCAGCACCCGAAGCGCAGCTTCGCCTGCACGCAAACTGCCTTGCGTCGGCAGGGGATGCCCGCCGCGAATAAAACGGATTTTCGGAATTCGCGGTACGCGCGTTTTCGGTGGAATGCTTACGACTCCGCCAGCGAGCGGCGTCGTCTGCGCGAGCGCAGCAGCCATTGCCGCGGCCGCTTTGCCTGCGCCGATTACGAAAACGCGTTTCGCCGGAAATGCTTCACCGCTCGCGCCTGCCACGCGCAAACCGCCGCCCGCGTTTTTCTTTATTTTCCGCAAGACGAGTTTTTTCGGCTCAAGCGACTCTATCGCCGCTTTCAGCGCGCCGAGCGCAATGCAGCGCGCCGCCGCTTCGCGTTCGTCTTTCGCTTTTTCAAGCGCGCGTTCGTTTTTGATTCGGAGCGGCATTTGCATCACTTGTTTGCTTCACTTTCTGGTGAAAGAGTAGGCGAGGACTGCGAACGCGATTAGAGAAACGCAGGCGCCGTAGGCGAACGCTGCGGTTGGTGAGAACGACACCCAAAGCACGCCTGCGATGACGCTCGCTGGCAGCGCTGCGGCACCCGCAAGCGCTTGCTGCAGGCCGAGGGCGCTCGCGCGGATTTTTGGCGGCGCGAGGTCGACGGAAACGACGCGCGACATCGTGTCGTTCGCCGCGGTGAACAAGCCGAATAATGCAATGAAGATTAACGCCGTCGCTGCGTTGGATGCGAGCGCGAGTCCGATGCTGGCTATCGCGAAAGCGACGTAGCCTGCAGCGAGGACGCGCTGGCCGCCGATTTTGTCGCTTAAAATGCCGAAAGGCATTGCTGCGAGCAAGTAAACGAGGTTGTAGAGTAAGTACACAAGCGGTATCGCGGTCGCGTCGATGCCGAGGTTGTTCGCTCGCAGGAGGAGGAACGCGACGGTGAAGTTCGCGAGAGCGAAAAGCGTCGTTGACAAAACGAAGTAACGGTATTTTTTCGGGAGCAGCGCGAATGTTTTGAGGGAAACGCTTTTAGCGATTTTCTTTGGCGCGCGCGTTTGCTTTCGTGTTTGCTTTTGCTCGCGCACGAAGAATATTATGAGGGCGACGGCGAGGAATGCGGGAATCGCCGAAAGCCAGAATACGGTTCGGTAATCGTCGTGAAACGCGCTGATGGCAATAAAGGCGATTGCTGGACCGACGACAGCGCCGAGCGTGTCCATCGCACGGTGGAAGCCGAACGATTTTCCGCGAAACTTTTTAGGTGTTGAGTCTGCAATCATCGCGTCGCGCGGGGCGCCGCGCAAGCCTTTGCCCGCGCGGTCGGCGAACCTGAAAAACAGAACTTGCGGCCAGGACGAGGCGAGCGCGAACAACGGTTTCGCCACCGCGCTGAGCGAATAACCGCCTAAAATTATGGGTTTGCGTTTCCCTGTTTTGTCGCTGAGCCAACCGCTGGCGAAGGCGAAGAATGCGGCTGCACTCGTGGCGACGCCTTCGATTAAGCCGAGGACTGCCGCGCCTGCGCCGAGTGTGGCGAGGAAAAGCGGTAGTAGGGGGAAAATCATTTCGCTGCTTACGTCGGTTAAGCCGCTGACTAAACCGAGCACGACGACGTTGCGCTTGATTCCTTCGAATAATTTCGCCATAAACAAGTAATGCGCGCGTTTTTTATACTTGTTTTGAAAAGAAGATTAGCCGCAGAGGAATCGGCGATAAAAGAAAAAACGAGGTGCGTAAATGGCTGTCAAGACTGCCGAAACGTTCAGCCGGCTTGGGTTAAGCGCGTTTAGAAGGAAAAGCGCGCGAGGAAGACAAGGGACTAATTTTATGTTTTTGTTTCCAAGCCAGAAAGCGGCTGAAACCGCAAGGGGGGCGGTCACGGACCGGTTTGTTTGGAGTACAACCGCTGGCAACAGACAACCTGACGCCGAAGGAAAACTTTTGCTAAACACGCGCGTTGTTAAAAAAGGAAAATTGGGCGGTTTGCACGTAAGCGCTTTGAACGAACGAACCCGGTTGTTTTTTGAAAGCGTGTGTCTGGTTTCCAAGGTATACGATAATAAAATTAGGGAAATCCGCTGATATCAAGCGCGATTGCGAGAGCGATTGCTAGCGACTTTTTTGATTTATTCGTATCTCAGCGCATCCGCGGGCTTGAGCGACGCCGCTTGCCTCGCGGGGAGGAAGCCGCTGAACGCGCCGACGAAGAACGAGAACGC
>JAZDKN010000150.1:0-10023 GCA_043803065.1 Microcaldota archaeon | reverse complement strand
GGAACGACCCATTGATGATGCTCTTCTTCCTTTACCCGTTCATTTTAGGAATTGCGTTCGCGTGGCTCTGGAACAAAACCAAGAAATCCTGGAAAACGCCGTTTGATTTGGCAGTTGCTTACTGGATTGCCGCAACGATTCCTGGAATGTTCGTGACGCTCACGAGCATGCCTTACTCGTTTTTGATGATCGCGACTTGGACGCTCGGCGGATTAATCTACGCGTTGTGCGCCGCGTTCGTCCTACAAAAAATGAAGGCGTAACGCGCTGAAAGTCAACGCCTGGAAAATGCAAGGGGCAAAACGCAAAACGAATAAAACAAAGAACAGCGTAAGCTCGAAGACATGAAACGAGTTTTTCTCACTATTGACGACGGTCCAAGCGAACGCTGCGGCGAACTCGTCGAGTTTCTTTCAAGCAAGCGAATCGGAGCGATTCTCTTCTGCCGCGGCGACTACTTGAAGCAACGCCCAAACGACGCCGTAAAGGCGATCGCCGCTGGCTTCATCATTGGGAATCACTCGTTGACGCACGCGGACTTCGACTCGCTGAACGAAAACGAAGCGCGAGCGGAAATAACGAAAACGCACGAAATCATTGACGGGCTTTACGAACGCACGGGAGTCGAGTGCTCCGCGAATTACTTCCGCTTTCCTTACGGGCACGGCGGCGCGACGCCTCGCGCCCGTGAATCCAACCAAGAAATTCTGCGTTCGCTCGGCTACTTGAATCCGTTGGACGCGAAGCGGGCGGACTGGCTTTGGGACGTCGACGTCGAAGACTGGCACGTCGACGAGGAAAACGTGGCGCGAAAATTGGAGTTTGCGCGCGAACGACTAAAGACGTTGCCGGACGGCGGCGTTCTCGATTTGCACGACCAAGAAGCGAACCTGCGGCTCGAACTCTTCCAAAGAATCTGCGAGGCGGCGGAAGCCGACGGCGTAGAATTTTACGGCAACGCCGCGCTGCTCAAGCAAGCGAAGAAAAACAAAACGGATTAAAAAATAAAAAACGGAAAAAGAGTTTAGCGCTTTTTCCTGACTGGCGCGACGCGCTTGCGCGGCGCGGTTGCAGCTCGCGCGGGGCGGGGTAGCGGTGCAGCAGACGCAGCCCGCGTTTGCGCGTTCAAGTCGAGGAACGCGGAAGTCAAGAAACCGTCGATGAAGACGAGTATGAACGCGATCTCCGCCAAAAAAACGATTAAAGCGATCACGCCCAATGCGATTGCTACGGCGAGCCCGGCAGACGCTGGCAGCGCGGAGTACGCGCCTACTGCAACCGCCGCGATCAAAAACGGCGCTATTACGCTCAACACGAGCAAGACGATTAATGCGACTACGAGAATTACTGCTACGAGCAGCACTTCAAGAGGATTCTTCAAAAACAAGTCGAAGCTTTTTTTCACGGAGTCGACAGCGTTTTCGCCAGCGACAACCGCCTCGTACGAAGCGAAGATAAAACCGAGTTGAAGAATCAGCCTCACGAAAAAAGCAATGACTAAAAACAATAGCCCGATGAACGGCAGCAACTCCAGGATTTGAAGCGGAAACTCAACTATGAAAGACACGGCTGCAACTAAGATGGTCAATAGAACGAGAGTCCAAAAACGAGTTTTAGCGTAATCCAAGCATTCGCGAAGCGACAAACGCTCTCCGCTGTATTCGCTCGCCGCGTTTTTTATGATGCCCGCGCTCAACCACAACCAAAAGCCCAGGAAGACTAAAAACAAAGCCAGCAAAAGCAGCGCGAACAACAAAATTCCGCCTATTGCCGCGAACACTGCTCCCGGCGAGTTAAGCAGTGAGGGTAATCCGCCGGAAAACCCTGCGCCCGCGAAGAGCGCGACAAGCAGTAGCGCCAGCACACCGAAAGCAGCCAACGCGCCGAGGAAGAACAATAGATACAAGCCGACTCGCTCGCGGTTGCGGCCGAAATTCCAAGCGAAACCCAAATCCGCGCTCAAATCCATGTGCACCGCCTCTCTTCTTTCTTCGATTTCTCGATAAACTGCGTGATAGGTGTTAAAGCGCTGTCAGTTAAAAAACGAGGAGTTCGAAAGATTTTTTTCAGCGACGAGGCAGCCTATCTCGCGGCACGTGAAACGCAGGCACCAAGTTCTTTTGCCCCCGGTTTATGGCACGCTGAGCCACCAGTGTTTTGACGCAATTTTGATTAACGCGCAGAGCTAGCTTTCGCTGCATGTTTGCCCGTGAAGTAATTTTAGCAGCTACGGCTGTGGGGGCGAACTCAATTGAATTTGGGCCCTGGCGCGGTACGTTTCCTATGGCGACTGCACGTTGAACGTCTCGCTTCAACACTGCCGCAGTCTTGTCGGAAAGACTCTCTATTCGCTCCTGCTGTTGCGCGGCGCGAACCACGTCAAAAGGACCGAAAACCATGCCGACTACAGGAATCATGTGCAGCCAAGTGACTAACGGCACCTTGCTTGCCTTGCTGAACAAACTCGTCATGAATTAGTTGTGCGCGCGCGGGTTAAAAAAACAATCGGACTGGGCTGACGCTCGCGCGATTGAATAAAAAGAATCAGGCTGGCGGACAAAACGTTTTTTTTCACGCCGTGCGGAAGCTTCATCGAAAACCGGAAAGCGAAAAGAGCGTGCTTGCCAAGAGTAGTTTACTTCAAACCAAACGCTTCGATTGTCTGCGAAGGCTGCTTCACTGCGCTATAAAGCGCGAAGCGCTGGAAATGAAGATTGCGGCCGTTAGTAACGGTTTGCTGAACGCCTCGCCTTGCGGCTTGACGCTTACACTTCCGTCCTATCAAACTCGTCTGCTTGCGAGTGGCCTAAGCTGCCTCGTTTTAGGAATGGCTTCGTCCTTAGATGCCTTCAGGACTTATCCAATGGCGCGTGGCTACCCTGCTTGCTTGCAAACAACAGGTGCACTAGAGGCGCCGATTCCCCGTTCCTCTCTTAAGCCGAGCGTCCGCGCAAGACTGCGCTAGTGTTGAACTCCACTTCACCAAAACAATCTTTTGACGACGTTTTTCGTAGAGTCATCCCTAGCGTTTGCTTGACGCTGGCGCTCGTGTACTCAGGGAACCTTTCCCTCAGGCAGCAAAACACTTCTAGGAGATGCCACCGAACTGTCTCGCGACGTTCTGAACCCAACTAACGTAGGATTTTAATGGATGAACAACCCAACCCTTGGTGGCGCCTGCACCACCAGGATATCCTGAGCCGATAGCGATGTACCAAACCGCGCCGTCGATTAGTCCGGGCTACGCTAAAGAAGAATAACGAAAACCTTTCGTACCCCTTCTCGCGCAACCCAATGAACTCTCGGGCGCGACGAGCCTGTTTTGGGTTCCGCCTACAACCAATTCACTAAAACAATTAAAACGGTTCCGACAACGCCTTAGATTTCAAGGCGTGTTCAGACCCAATCAAATTCTTAAAACGCGTTGCGTTCTCAACTCCTCGAGAAGTCAGTTGCCCCACGCCGCGAGCAAAACTGATTTTGCTCGTCGAAATACCGAAGTCGCCCCTCAAAATTCGAGCGATTAACTCGAGTTTGCGGCCGTCCTTCTGGTAAATCTCAATGCGGCGCGAAGTGCCTTGCTTCCTTTTCGGAGCGCTGCCTTCGGCATCGAAAAAACCTCGAACGAAAAACGCTTTTGCTTCAGCGCCTTCGCTTGCGAGAGAATCCAAGTTCTGCATCGCGCTAGAGAAATCCAAGAACGCTGTCTTGGAGTAAAGTCTCACTCGGAACAAGCCTGACTTTCTTTTCTTGACAGTCAGGCGTTTTCCGTAAAGCGCTTCGAGTCTTGGAGCAATCGAGTTCGCGAGCCAAGATTCAATCTTTTGCTCGTACTCGATGCAGTACTCGCCTTTGGTTTTTCGGTGCGTCAAGCAACCGTCGCCGAGCGCGCCTAACAAATAAGCGAATTCTCGGTTCATGCTTGAATGCACTAAAGCGTTTCTTAAAAACTTGACTAGGGTTAGGTTCCAGTGAATTACTGGTCGTAAACGGAAATACCCCCGGGGTAGCTTGTCTGACAGAACAAGCCCTCACTAAAAGGGACATTGTTGTTCGTTAAGCCCTGCTTTCGCACCTGCGACCCATTTTGTTAAGATCACAGTCAGGCCAGCATTTGTCTTTAACCCTCTACTCCGCGTTCCTGACACGGATGAGCTGACCTTAGGACGCCTTTGTTTTCTTATCGAAGGCGTGCCGCTTGCTGGCCCCAAGAATTCTATAAAAAAATAAAATACGAACACCGGAAGGCAACCTCCGAAAAACAGTTGAATCTCGCCGCACTAATCAAAAACATGAATAAGGAAAAAGCGATGATAATCGCCCTCCTGCTTTCAGACGGCTCCGTCTATTTCGACAAGAGCAAAAAAACTTACTGCCTGCAATTCACGAACAAAGTCGCCGCATTGCGCGAACGCTTTTGCGACTTAATGAAACGCGAATTCGGCTTGACTAACTTTCACATCAACAAATGCAAGAACGCCGAGTCCGCGCGCTTCTTCTCGAAGAAAATAGCGCTCGAACTCTTTGAATTTACGCCGTCCTTCCGAACGCTTAGGTTCGCGGACGGAAGTTATCCTCCAGCGGTGATTCCAAACGAGGTTATTGAAAGCGTCGAATTAGCCAAACCTTTCCTGCAAGCATATGTTTCCTGCGACGGTTGCGTCGTAGCGAATAAGAAGAGCGGGCAATACAGAGTCGAAGTCGCCTGCTATCACCCAGTGATTCGCAGTCAACTCGTCAAGCTCTTTGAATTGCTCGGCTTCAACGCGTTCGCGACTGAAAAGCGCGTCATTCTTCGCGGTAAAAGTGAAGTCAAACGCTTCATTGACGCCGTCGGTTTCTTGCCTGAAAGCACTGTCTGCAACGAGACTTCACCGTTTTACGGTGTCGCCAAAAACAGTGTTCTTGGAAATGAATTCTTGGGACTCCCAGCCAAACCGCCCACCTGCAGCTGTTCCCTCCCGAAGGAGGGTGAGAAGCGCAGTCACAAAATAGCAGTGTCACACTTTCGCCTATCCAACGCCCAAAAGCGTTGGCGTAACGGCTCCTGCTTACGCTTTGAATTCGCAACCGTGTTCCAACAACAGGCTGCGGTTAAGCTCCACGGGGTCTTCGTATTGGGTCAAAAAGAAAAAAAATGTTTTTCTTTTCAATTTCCCCCTAGAAGTCCTCGGCATGTTCACCGAGTAGTAGGTTCACCAGGTCTAAAGCAGGGACAGTGGGACACTCGTTACGCCATTCATGCAAGCCGCCAATTAAGCGGCGAGGTATTACGCTCACATTGTTACTCGCTCACGCGCTGGATTGCGCGCGAACGGCGACGGACGTTTCCGCCGTCGTCCGTGCATCGCTGCACGGGTCGGACTGTATCTTAAGCGCTTCACGCGCTTCCCGGCGTACAGTCTCTGAGGATACCGAAACGCTTTCGCGTCTTGGTCTTTCCTGCTGATTGACCCCGCCTCCGTCGTTGCCAACGGAGGATACCCGGGTGTTTCCAGCATATAGCCAGGTTTTGTTAAGGCAACATTACTTACCTTAAGAGAGTCAGAGTTACTCCCGCTCTTCAACGGTCCTTCACCAGGTTGAAACCCGGGTTTAGATACCGTCAGTGAGCAGGCGTCAGCTTCCGTACACAACCTTTCGATTTCGCGGAAACTTGTGTTTTTGGTAAACAGTCGATGTCCCCTTGTTTACAGTCCCACCGCCGCCTTGAAAAAACTCGGACGCTATCAACCACATCATAATGAAGGAATTTCCAAAAATTCTTTCGTCAGGGGTTGTTCAATCTTCGTCATCGTCATTTTTCGGCGTCAATGGAATTACTGCGACCTACTAACCCCCTTTTGATGCAATCTGAAGAGGAAAGTAGGCATCCCTTATTCCGAAGTTACGGGACTATTTTGCCGAATTCCCTTGCCTTAGTTCTCCTGCCACGCCTCGGCTTGCTCTGCCAGGGCCACCTGTACTGGTTCTCGGTACGGTCGCACGAAATAAAACGCGCGTTCTTTTCACGGGCTATCGGACTCGACCCAACCCCCTTGCGGGGGCTATTCCGGACTTGGCGAACTGCTCCTCTCAACGAGACTTCGTTCGCCTGGTTCCGTTAAACTGCATGCAACAGTTGGATTTATCCGCCAGCGTCAAGCGCGCGCATTGCGTTGCCGCGTTCATTCGCACGGTACGCGATTATTAACGCGTTTCCCTTTCCGCATCGCGGTTGCGCTTAGCGTTAGGACCGACTTACTCTTGGTCGACTAGCGTTGCCAAGAAACCCTTGCCCTTCCGGCGTCCAGGATTCTCGCCTGGAATAGATGCTACTAGTACCAAGATCTTCGTTGCGACTCGCTCCACCGGAGCTCACGCCCCGGCTTCCGCGCGAACCGCACGTCCTCCTACTCAATCGCGCTTCAACGAAGCGCGTGATGCAGTGTCGGCAAACTGCTTTAGTCCCGACCGTCTACGGCGCTTCAGTCCTTGACGGGTCCGCTGTTACGCGTTGTTTAAAGGATGGCAGCTTCTGTTCCTACCTCCCCGCTGTCTAAGAACTAAAACCCCTCAAGTTAACACTTAGCAATTGTTTAGGGGCCTTAACTGCATTAGGGGTCGTTCCCCTCTCGGGTACCGCGCTTACCTCGGCACCCCAACTCCAGTCGTCTACGGCTGAGTAAGCTTCGGAGTTTGAATCAAGAGCGAGGCCTTCCGGCCCCATTCTCCCGAATCAGTATCTCTACCTTGCTCCCGCCTCGGACTGGGCTGTACTTAGATACACTTCGGAGGAAACCCGATATTACCAAGCTCGAATGAACTTTCATCCCTAGGCGCAGGTCACCCAAGCGGATAGACCAGCACTGGTTGCGGGCCTCCACCCCCCTGTAGGGGGGCTTCGCCCTGCCCGCGTCTAGATCGCTTCGGATTCGGGTCTTATGCTAGTGACTAAAACCGCGGATTAACACGGCGCCCCTCGCCGCCTTGCGGCGGTTGCGGGCTTTCGCTTTCGCTTTGCTTTCGCACGCCACTCGCATAAACTCCTTGGTTCTTGCTTCAAGAAGTATGACGCCACGATAGTCTGCGCGGCTTTCGCCGCGTTTCACTCCTTTCTCGCGCGCGTCTTATTGTAACCACTCAATTTCAGGCACTTTTAACTCCCCCTTCGGGGTGCTTTTCAGTTTTCGTTCACACTACTAAATTCGCTATCGGTCTCGAATTATATTTAGAATTGCGGGTTAGTACCCGCGTTTTCGCGCTGCCAAACCAGGCAACACTACTCTGGAACTCGCTACACGCGCCGGCGCTTGCGCTTACAGGGCTATCACCTTCTGCGGCGGGGCTTTCCAGCCCACTTCGGCTTCGCGCGGCGTGTTAAAAAGCGGTCCGAACACCACATTCGTCCCCGCCTTGCGGCGGGGCATTCGGTTTGTTCTCTTCCGCGTTCGTTCGCACTACTGACGGAATTCCGGGTTGGTTTCTTTTCCTCCCCTTACTAAGATATTTCAATTCAGAGGGTGCTCGCTTCTTTCGAAGCTATTCGGGAATCCCGGGTTCAAAGCCTGCGTGCGGCTACCCCGGGCTTTTCGCAACTTGCTACGCCCTTCATCGCTATTCGAGCCAAACCATCCACTGAGTGGTAGTAGCAACTACTCTCTATTTATTCAGCAAACATGCTCTTTGCTTCCAATTTCTTACTTCCACACGGCTTCATGAAAACGAAACTCGACGAGCGAGTTTCTTTTGTCCGCCTTTCGATTTCCCGACGCCTTCAGCCACGAAGGAAACTTCCTCGGGAAACTTCATTTTCAATCCACAACGAAACTGTGACGTTCCGATGCGGCAGTTCTTCAGTGGACTCGGCGGGATTTTCAGAACCCCCGTGCACCGCGCGCTGCGGTTCAACGCGTTTTTCGCTCGAGGGTTTTTTTGAACCCGCGACCTCGCGCTTGCAAAGCGCGCGCGCTGCCACTGCGCCACGAGCCCTCTGCTCTGATTTTTCTTTTTTCTTTCCCTTGTTTTTCCAGGCTTCGAAAACGCGCACCGCGCGCACAGCTGTTATGGTGGAAATTTTTTCGGTTTAGTTTCAAACCGCTTAAAGGACACTTTACTCCGCAAAAAATTTTCTCACGAAAATTTTTTTTATGGAGGTGATCTAACCGCAGGTTCCCCTACGGTTACCTTGTTACGACTTAACCCCCCTCACGAAGCCCTAGCTCGACGGCCGCAACGCGGTAGCCTCACTAAAACCTCGCTTGGATGGCTTGACGGGCGGTGTGTGCAAAGAGCGGGGACATATTCACCGCGCGATGATGACGCGCGATTACTAGGGATTCCAACTTCATGCGGACGAGTTTGCTGGAACGCGTTTATTTACAAAAAATAATCCGTGTTCAGTTTTCTCTACAAAGCCAGCGCGTACGAGTTTTTTCAAGTGCTTTCTGATAGTTTCCGGTAGCCGCCTAAGGTGTACGCACAAATCCCGAATCGAAATTGGTTCTTTCCTCGTCTTCAAAAAATTGAAGACATCGTTGGAAGTAATTGTTTCTTTTTCGAGATACCTTAAGCAACCTGCTCGTTCTACGAGAAGCTTTGCCCAAGCGTCTTTCTTTGCGTCGGCCATTGGGCCCGCGCGAGAATAAATCTCGCTGAACCCAGCGTTCGACAGCTTGAAAGACAACTCGTTCTTCCGGAATTTTTTTATTTTTCCGGTTGTCCAACCGTGTTTATCGCAAATCTCGAACAACGTCTCTAGTTGAGGCGTGTTGCTCACGGACTGCGAAATCCATGGTTTGTTGCTTCCGTAAAACGAAAACTCGAATTCTATCAGCGGTAAAAGCACGTAAGCTGCAATGAGCTTACTCTTCTTGGCTTTGCGGTAAACTGAATGTCTTGAGGGCTGCATTGGAATCCTCAAGAGTTACGGTACGCTTAATAATAAACGTATTCATTCAGCCCGCAATCTGGACTGGGATTGGGTTTAGGCGATTGACTCCGCCTTTCGGCGTTGTAACGCATTGTCCCAACCTTTGTATGCCACGTGTGGCCCAGGAGATTCAGGCCATACTGACCTAGCGTCGCCCCTTCCTTCCTCCTACTTAAACGCAGGCAGTTTCCACAGAGTGCTCGCCGAATTTCTCCGGCGGTCGCAACAGTGGACAGGGATCTCGTTCGTTGCAAGACTTAACTTGACACCTCACGGCACGAACTGACGCTGGCCATGCAACACTTCTCGGCTTGTCTGCTAAAGTCTTCAGCTTGAGCTTCATCCTGCCGTCGCTCCTGGTGAGTTTCCCGGCGTTGAGTCCAATTGAACCGCAGCATCCACCCCTTGTGGTGCTCTCCCGCCAATTCCTTTAAGTTTAATGTAGAAGAATTTCTAATTTCAAAATTTTGTCGGGATGCTCGAACGGTACCAGGCGCCTAAACTTTTGAAAGTTTTTCTTGTGCGTAAAATAAAAACGATTTGTGCCGCTCTTTTTGTCCGCGCAGAAAATCTTGCTGCACGAAACATCGCGGCCAATAAGCCAAGTTCGTATGAAGCTTAGAGACTCAAGATTCTTTTGACTAAATCCGGCAACGTAGTTTGTTGTGCTCACGTCGCCTTCAGCGTCAAAAAAACCGGCAACGTATTTGGCGACCGCGTCGTCTTCTGCGTTTCTTATAGCGTTTGGCGTTCCCCACTCTGTTTGTGGGCACACGAAACCAAAGTCGTTCTTGAACAAATTGAACGCTGCTTTGGAGTACATGATGACTCGGTAATGCGTTGGCTTGTATTCTTGCAAGCGCGGGTTTTTGCCGAATTCGGCGTGAACTCGCGTTGCGATAGAATTCAACAGCCAGCGCGGATTGTCTTCGTACCAGATTACGCAGTAGTTGCGGCTCGCCTTGTCGTAGTGAACCGTGCCGTCTCTTAGTGCTCCAACCAAATAAGCTAGATTCGAAAATCCCATTGACATTATTAAGAAATTCTCCTATTTCATTCTTGCGAACGTACTCCCCAAGCGGCAGACTAAACGGTTTCCCTACGGCACTGCA
>JAZDKN010000149.1:0-2194 GCA_043803065.1 Microcaldota archaeon | reverse complement strand
AACATCGACAAACGCCGCAAAATGTCGTTTCTTCGGTTCGCCGCGTTCTCTTTGTCGAAACTCTTGTTCAATCCGTGGATTGTTTTTTCGCTGGCATTCGTTTCGTGCACGCCGTTGCAGCAAGCCCTCCAAATTATTTCGCTTTCATTGTTCGCCGCGGCGCTGCTGACTTCATTCAAGCCGTTCGCGTTCCTCGGCGAAAACCAGCGTTATCTTGAATACTCGTCGTTTTCCTCGTTCGCTCTCGCTTCCGTGTTCATCGTTCGCAACCCGACGCCCCTCGTTTTTGCAGTCGCCGCGGCGTGCGTCGCCGTCAGCGTCGCAGTGCTCGCCGCTTACCAACGCAAGCTGTTGACGATTCCTGGAAACACGCAGTCCCGCGAGTTTCTCGACGCCGCGCGCGCGATAAAGCGGAGCAAGCGCGATGTCGTGCTCAGCGTGCCGGATTACTCGGCGCCCATCGCCTTCTTTTCGGGAAAACGCGTCGTCGCCGCGTCTTCGCCCACGGCGTGGGCGGCGCGCCCGTGGCTCGTCTTCCGCGACGAAATGAACGTCGAGCGCGTCGCGCGCGATTACGGCGCGGGGCTCGTCCTCGTTTCCCGCGAGTTCGACGAAGCCAAGCTGAATAAAACGCTGACGAAAACGCGGAAGAAAAATTGGCGCGTGGCGTTTGAAAACAAGTCGTTCGTGCTTTACGAAACCGGTTTCGGCGCTAATGCTGCGGCGGGGTCAAGGCGTAAAACGCGGCTGGCGCGAGCATCGCGGCGGAACTGACGCAAGTCGCAGTAGCGGCTCCCTCAAGTCCTTGCGCCGGAACCAGGAAGAACAACAGCGCGAGGTCTAGGGCAGCGCCGCACAACGCGATTGCAAGCGGCTTTTTTTCTTCTCCGCGAGCCCACAATGCGTTAACGGACAAGTTGAACGCGCCGAAGAAAAGCATCGCGAGCGACAGGAGCAGGAACGGCTTCGCCGCGGCGGCGTAAGCCGGCGTGTAAAAAAACTCGATGATTTGCGACGGAAACAGCGCGAACGCGGCGAACGGCGGAATCATGAAAAGCAGGGCGATTGCGAGCTCGCGGCGGATTTTTTTCCCGTTTTCCTTTCCAGAATTTTTTTCTTTCGCGAGAAGCGCGGCGTGCGGCAAAAGAACTACTACCGCGCCCGTGCTCACGTACCACAAGACGCGCGACGTTATGCCTGCAACGTTGTACAAGCCCGCGGCTTGCGAACCCAGCAACATCGTGACCGCGAACAAGTCGAAGTAGAGAAAAGCCGTAGTCACGAAATTCGTTGCCAGAATCGCTTGAACGGACTTCCGCAGGCTCCCGATTTTTTCGGTTGGTTGCGGCAGCCGCCCGCTTTTGCCTGCGAACCACAACAGCGGCGCGAGAACGAGGACGCTGCTCAGGAGAACAGAGCCCGCGGCGCCGGCTAGGCCGAAACCAGCGAGAACGAAGGCGGCCGCCAGCACGACTTTGACTACGGGTCCAGCGAGGTTGAACGCGGTGAAGGCGGTGACGCGGCGCTTGCCTTGAAGGAAGCCCAGTGCCGCGGCGGTAGCGTAAGAAAGCGGGATGGAAAGCGCCATGAGCGCGGCTGCGACGAAGTTGCCTCCGCCAGAATAGTAAAAGTACGCCGCGAGCGAAGCGAGTAGCGCCAGCGCCAAACCGTAAGCCAGTGATTTCCGTGAATACTTTCGCAGCAACAAAGCGCCTTTGCTTGCGCTCGCAGCGGTTTCGCGCGCGATGATCGTTTGAATCGTGGCGGTAGGCACCGTGATGATGACTAGCGCACCTATGAGCACGCCGAGAACGCCGTATGCTTGCGGTGGAAGCAGGCGCACCATCGCGAAATGGTAAAAATAGTTTATCGCGACGAACGCGAGCATTCCGCCGACTGCGATTGCGCTTTCCTTGAACACGAGATTAGTCCTCTCGCTGATTTTTCGTTTTCGTTACTGACTCGGTTGGTTCTCGCGTTAGTTCTCGCGCTTCTGTTTCCTCAAGAGTTTCTCAAGCCGCATGTTGTTGCGCAAACTCATGTCTGCGAGGAGGCCCAAGACGATTATCTGGAACCCGAAAATCAAGAGAAACGCGGCGAGAACCGTCGACGGCTCGTGAATCACCGCCCCGTAAACCAGCTTTTCGTAAACAATCAAACCAACTGGCCAAAGCCCGAGCGCCATCACCAAAGC
>JAZDKN010000148.1:0-3659 GCA_043803065.1 Microcaldota archaeon | reverse complement strand
TGACAGGCGCTGCTGCAAAGCCAAATCCAGCATTGAAACGACTAACGAAACGGCTAACACTACGCAAGCCGAAAAACTCAAGACGGACGTGCCAGCACCAGTGGCAGATGCAGTTGACGTAACAAGTAATACAAGCACGCCAACATCCACAAACGGAACGGGAACACCAACGACACCAGGAACGAATGCGGCGGCAGCCGCGGCAGCAGCCAAAGCAAAGTCGTCCAGTCTGGCGTGGGCGGGCGCGTTGCACGGCGCGATGGCAGGCGGAGTCGTCGGCGGAGCCCTGCTCTACGCGGAGTACGCGCGCTGCACTCTCCCCGCTTGGCTGAAAGGCTGCACCGACGCGAAAACAGAAGCGTTGATTGACGCGGACGCTGGAGAATCGGATTTGATGATAACGAGCTGCTTGGGACCGAATTGGAAAGTCGGTTTGAGCGAAGCGCCGCCGACGCAAGCGGAAGAACAACCGCCGGAATCAAGCGCAACCTAAAACAAGCACAACCAGACGATTTTTTTCTTTGTTTTTCCTTTTTCTTCTTTTGCTGGTTGGCTAGCGAAGCGCGTTCCTTCCGTGAACCAAAATCTTCCACAAGGGAACCAGCGAAACGCTTGCTTCGCCGTCGTATTCTGCGTATTCCGCGTATTCTGCGCCGCCCCTATTTTTAGTTTTTTTAGCCTTCGCTGTCTTCGCTTTCTTCGCTTCCCGCGCGTCATCATTCTTCGTTACCACCACGCCGCGCCAGCCCTTGCGCCGCTCAAGCAAAAAGCGCAGGTTCCGTTCGTCTTGGCTCGTCACGTGCTCCTGGTACTTTACCTCGACCGCGATTTTTTCCTTCGGAAGCAAGCAATCCACTTCCCTTCCTTCCGCGTCGCGCCAAAAATAGTCTGCTTCAAGCGCGTTCAACACCGCGTTTTCCGCCAACGCTCCAATGCTCGCGTCGGGCTTGACTGCGGCGAGAACTCCGTTGTCCGTGAAAACGATTTTTTTCGCTGTGCGCTTTTGTTTTGCGAGAGACGGAGTATAGTTGTATATTCGTTTGACGAGCAGCGCGCGCTCGAGGAGCTCGACTTGCGTTCCAGCCGTCGGGTGCGTGCAACCGAGCACTTGAGCGATGCTTTGAAGCTGGAAAGTCGATGAAACCGTTCCAGCGAGAATTTCAATCGTTTTGCGCAGCAAATCCGGGTTTGCGCGCTCGAACACCGCCGGCAAGTCTTTGTAAAACAACGGGTTCAAAAGCGAGTCGTTGACGTACCTGTTTCTTTCCGCGCCGTTTTTTTCCACGCTGATTTCAGGCAAGCCGCCGCAACGCAAGTATTCTTCGCACTCTGCGGCGAGCGCTTCGCTGAAAACCGCGTCGTCGCCGGCTGTTCCGCAGTATTTCGCCAGGCGACCGGCCCCAGTTCCTTTGAGCTTGACTCGTTCTTCAAGCGTGAACGGCTTGACTAAAATCGTTTCTATTCTGCCGGCCAGGCTTTCCGCAGTGCGCTTGTCGAGCTCCAGCGCCGAACTGCCGGTTACTACGAATTTTGTTTCGGTTCGGTCGTAAAAACGTTTTACGACGTCCTGCCATGACGGCACGAAAGGCACTTCATCCAAAACGACGAGTTTCGCGTTCTTGGATTCGAAGAAATTGATTAGCGCGTCCAAGTCGTCGGCGGAAGCGTTCATCGCCCTGTCGAACTCGAACCAGGCAGCGCTTTGCGGTTTTTCCGACTCGACCGTTTTCTTCATCAACTCGCGCGCTAGCACAGACTTGCCGGTGCGGCGTAATCCCCGCAGCACGGTGACAAACTTTTTTTTCGCGGAAGCCTGCAGGTTCGTGAAAACGCGGCGTTCAACGAAATTCGCTACCCTGAATAATTCTACGCGCCCCGTTTCCCAGTGAGCGTTCTGCCTAAGCGCCTCTTTTATAAAATCCATTTTGTGAAAACCATATCTACTTAAAACCCATTATATAAAAGTCTTTCGGTTGAGGGGGCTTCGGGGAATTCAGGGAATTCGGGGATTGAAATGCAGTGGTTGCAGGACAGTGGTTGCAGGACAGTGGTTGCAGGACAGTGGTTGCAGGACAGTGGTTGCAGGACAGTGGTTGCAGGACAGTGGTTGCAGTGCGTTGGGCGGCAAGCTTCGCGAGCTTTAAACGTGAATGGCTTCCCACAAGATTTCTTCCTTGGGATTAATCTGCAGCCCAGAATCGTTAATCTCGAGCGGGTGAATGCGCTTGTCGTGGTTCGTGCCGCGCATCTTGCGCACGAAAGCCATTCGGTTCGGCGGAACGAACAACAGTTGCACGATACCGTCAACGAGGAATTCCTCCACCCCGAACCACGAAACGTTGTCGCGCCCGCCAGCGGTTTCTATCGTGAGCAGTGTCGTGCAATTGATTTTCCTGAGTTCGTCGATTAAACGATATACGGCGTAACGCATTTGCGCGGCGTCGTTAATCCAGAACGAGAACGCGGTGATCGAATCGATGACTAGGCGTTTCGCGTTGTTCTCGCGGGCCTTGTCAACTATTCGCTTGATTTGCTCTTCCACGTTATCGCGCATTTCCGGCGTGGGCTCGAACTTGTAAATCTTCATGAGCCCTTCCTTCTCGAGAGGCAGCAAATCCCACTTGAAGCGTTGCATGTTCCACCACAAATTGTGCGGTCCTTCCTCGAGCGTGACGTAAACGCTTGGTTCCTTGAAGTTTTTCGCGCCGTTGTACAAATACTCGAGGCAGAAAATGCTTTTCCCTGTTCCCGCAGTCCCGCTTACCGCGATGCTGCTGCCTTCAGGAAAACCGCCTTCGATTAATTCGTCTAGTCCGGGAATGCCGCTTGGAATGCGCTTCAAGACAAACCAACCCTCTTTTTTGCTTTTCTCTGCTTTGCTTTTCTCTGTTTTGCTGTTGCTTTTCGCTGTTGCTGTTTACGCGCACGCCAAATAAAAGCGTTAGCTCGGCTTAACGCGGGTTTCGCTCGGCTTAACGCGGGTTTCGCTCGGCTTCGCGCGGTTTTTATACTTTCGGAGCGTAGCGTACTCGTGAAAAACTTTTTCCAGCGCTTAGATTTTCGCGGCGCGCGCAGCCTCGACTGTAGCATTCTTGCGCGCGGCAGACGCGCTCAAGCTTCCATCGAGTATCTCTCGGTAATAGCGTTCACGCTCGGCGCGCTCATCGTCGTCTGGCTGTACGTTTCCAGCCAAACGAATTCAACGAGCCAAGCGCTGAATGTGGCTTACGCGAAGCAAGTCGTGTTGAAACTGCGTGATGCGGCTGACTTGGTTTACGCTCAAGGTCCGCCGGCGAGATTCGTCGTGGAAGTCAACGTGCCTGAAGGAGTCGAG
Organism: Microcaldota archaeon; assembly: GCA_043803065.1. GTDB lineage: Archaea > Micrarchaeota > Micrarchaeia > Norongarragalinales > Norongarragalinaceae > CAITNU01. The sequence goes on along the minus strand of JAZDKN010000148.1, from coordinate 325 downwards.
TACGCGGATGCTTCAGGCAAGGAAATACTTTTGCGCGTTAGAAATAGCGGCGGGTTGACCGACGTTTTCGCTTCGACTGTAGCGAACTTGACCGGCAACTTGTCGGCGTTCGAGCGGAGTTTCGGCCTCATGCCCGTCACCGTCGTCGCGCAAAGACAATCGTTGGGGAACGTCGTAGTAAACATAACCGCTTAACGGATGCTTGGTTTTTTGCGGGTTCAGTTTTTTATTGGTTTTTTCGGAGTGGGTTTTTACAGTGGGCGCGGGAAAGGCAAAAACGAGCGCTTTCAGAAATACCGCTGAGCGCGGGCAAACACTAAGCGTT
>JAZDKN010000147.1:0-3956 GCA_043803065.1 Microcaldota archaeon | reverse complement strand
GCGTCGGCCCTTCCGCAATCGAATCCAAATCGATTTTAGCCAAACCCGATTCACCCTCCCCTCAAACAAAAATTTTTCCTAAAATTTTTTCCTAACAATTTTTCTTAATTTTTTTTTCCAAAACGCGGTTTCATTCCCGTTATTCCCCGTAATCGTCGAGCGTCTTTTGCTTTCGTGCTGCAGCAACGCCTTCCTCGCGCTCTTTTTTCGTGAGTTCCAAAACCCCGTACTCTCCGTCGAAGCCCGGCTTGACGTGCAGCGCGCCTTCGCGGTTCGCGAGCACGAGCTCAACGATTTTCTCGTCCGCAACGCGGTTGAGTTTTTCTCTATCCGCATCTAAAAGCACGCTTAGCTCGGAACCGCACTCGCCGATGAGCCGCGCGCCTATTTCGTTGACGCGCCTTGAAGCGAGGGGCGCGGAGTAAGCGGCGGAGAGAAGCTCGTGCAGCGGGAGGACGACGCGAAACGGAATCGCGCTAGGCGGCTTGAAACCCGCAGGGCGGTCGGCGAGCTGCTCTACCCGGTATTCCACGCCGATGGTGAGCGGCCTGCGGCAGACGGGGCAGATTCCGCGCAAGCGCTTGGTTTCCTCGGGCGAGCTAGAAAAATTGCAGGCCCTGTGCCCGTCCCAGTGGTATTTGCCGTAAGCGGGGTCGACTTCGACGGTGAAAACGAAGCGCGCCGCGTCTTTCTCGCGCACGGCTTTGAACAAGTTTTTGTACGACAATTCGTTTTCCTGGAATTGAAACGCGTTGCATTCCCTGCCGAGGCGCCACGGGTACGGCGAGTGCGAGTCGCTGTTCGACATCAACGCGATTTTATCGAGCGAGCTGAGCCGCCAATTCATCGCTGGCGAACTCGACATGCCCGTTTCAATCGCGAACACGCGTTTCGCCTGGTCTTCGTAAGCTTCCTCGAGCGAGTCGAAACCGCTTTGGCTGCCGAATACGCCGAAATAAGGCGTCCACGCGTGCGCGGGAACGACGACTGCGTCGCGGCACGCCGCGAGCGTGCGTTCAATGAGCGCGGCGGGCGGCGTGTTCCCGAACATGGGCCTGCCGTCGGCGCTCAGCGAACCGAGTTTCGCGTAAACGTCGTTGACTAGCGCAGCGTCTTCGAGCGACGGAACGTGAATGACGTGGTGCACTTTCTTGACTCCCTTCGGAGTCGAGTAAAACGTGGCGACTTCGTTCGTTACCATGAACAGCGTCGCGTCGCTCTCGCGCCTGCCTTGCTCGGACTTGAGAACGTAAAATCCTTCAAAATCGCTTGGAGTCAGTTTGGTTTTAAGCTCCGAATACCACGACGGGTGAGAGAAGTCGCCTGTCCCTAGAATACGCAATCCTTTCACGCGAGCGGCTTGCGCTAAGTCTTCGAGAGTCATTTTCGGCGAGACGGCGCGCGAGTAGTGCGAGTGAATGTGGAGATCGGCGAAGTAAAGCATGCGTGGTTTAGCGCGGCGGGGTTTTTGAAAGTATTGATGCGGCTGAATGCGGCGGAATGTGGGAGTGTTTTACGCAAAGCGTTTGGCTGGGAATTTTTGGCGGAGGTAGTAAAGCAGTTTTACCGCGGTTTCCGCGCGTTCTGTAAAAACCGTGTGCAGTCTCGCGTTTCCGCCGGCGTTGTAAATGGTTTGCACTTCTTTCGGAATGATGCCCGCTTTTTTTAAGGCGGCTTCGGAAAAAGCGTTTCTCGCCTTGCTTTCGTCGAGCATTACAGTCATCATGTAGACTTCCGGTTGTCCCGCGGTTTTTCCCACGTGAAAACGGGTTAACACGGCGGATTTCAGTTTGTAGCGAGCCATCAGTTCGTTGAAAGGCTCTTTTTTGAGCGTGTGAAGCGAGATCGTCTTTTGTTTTAAGCCGGTTTGGCTGGGGAACTCGTGATCCGGAATAATGACGCTTTCAAAGTATTTACGAAGACTGTCCCCACTCGTTATGCCCTTAAGTCTAGTCAGTCGTTTTTCCAACTGTCGCCGTTCAGGCAACTTCGCTTCAATCATAGCCATGACGTGAGATTAAGCAAGCCAGTTAAAAAAGTTTTGCCTTCGGCTTTCGGCCGCCGTTTGCAGCTAAAGTTGGAGGAACGCGGAAGAAAAAGAAAAAAATTAAAAAAAGCGAAAAGAAAAAGGAAAAAGAACGGGAAAAGAAAAAAGAAAAAAAGGGCGGGAGAGAAAACGCGTTGCTCTCCCGAGTTTGCGCGCCTTGCGCACCGACTTCAAGGCTCGATCGGCTCGTAGTCGCTGCAGTGTCCCGGCCCGATGTAACCGTTGTTGTACTGGTCGAGAATTCCCGCGGTTTGCAGGAACTCGTTTCTCAGCGCTTGGTTCAAGCTCGAAGACGGAGTGTACGTGCCGAGCAAGTATTCCGCGTCGCTAACCGCGTCTTCCGCTGCTCGCGGGTCGGCTCCGCTGTATACGTTTAGTTTAGCCGCCATGTACTGATGCGAGAGAATGTACCACGCGTTTCCTTTCTTCGGCGGAGTCCAGAAAACCTGGTACCACGTTTTTCCGCTTGCGTACAAAAGCGTGTCTTCTCCCAAACTCGGAACCAAAGCCCACGTCGAGTCGTAAGGCGCTGGCCCGTACTCCGAGTGCGTCTTCCAATACCCTTGAGACATAGTGCAGCCTGGGTCTTTCACCGCGACGGTCGCGTCAGCCGAGTTCGTCACAACGGTTCCGAATTCGTCTTCAGCGGTTACGGTCGCGATGTTCGTAGTCGTTTCAGATAGTTGCGTGGTGCAAGCGTACACCCACGTTTCCCCGACTTCGAGAACCGCGTCCCCGTCGTCTCCTGTGGGCCCCGTAACCGGCGCGCACTTGTCGTCGGAAACACCCGCGTTTTCTAGCGCGAAGTCGCCCGCGTTCGAAACAGAGTACGAGTAAGTCACGCTCTCGCTTGGGTAGACTTCGTAAGAACTCGCCGTTTTCGTTATGCTTACCCCAAGCGAACACGGGGTTGCGCGCGAGTTAAGGGCTTTCACGGCGTCAACGTCGTAACCATCCCCGTTTGATACAAACAAAGCCGGGTTCGACACGTCGGTCAAGCGAATGTAGTGCGCGCAAGCCAAACCCAAGTCGAGCTCCGCCGTTCGAGGAGCTGATTCCGCGAGAGTAACCCAGTTTGCTGCGTCGTAACTCGCTTCGACTTTGACGTATTCCATTGCATACGGCAAGCCAGTGATTTCGTAAACCTTTACGTCGTTTCCGGGTCCGTTAACCAAAGCGTTGTCGAAGCCGAGCGTGAGCACGCCTCCGAAACCGAGGCTGTAGAACGTGCCTTCGGCGGGACCGTCAGCAGCACCTAACGCAAATAACGTGTTGCTTCTCGTTGCGAGAACCGCGCTGCCGTCTTTCCTCAAACCTTGCGCTGCGCTGACTGCGTAGTCCGCCCAAGGGCCTGTTCCGTCTGGAGCTGCCGCGAACGCCAAAGGCGCAACCAGCAGCAAGCCGATTAAAACGGCTAAAAATCTTTTCATACCCAAAACCCACCTCTCGTTGTTTTTTTGTTTTTGTTCTGTTTTTTGCGTTTACCGAGCGCGTTAAAGAAAATGCCGTGAAAGAAAAAAAGTGATAGATAGCAAGCATTAACGGAATGTAAACGCGCAGAAAACGCTGTAACAACGAGTTGCTGCTCAGCGGTATTTAATCATTTTGTTACTGCAAAAAAGTGTGTAATAGTTTTTTGTGGGCGCTGGCGAAAGCAAAGCTTCGCTTTTTCTTTTTTTGTTCGCTGCTTTACTCCGCCAAATCCGCTTCGATGAAGTCGGCGAGGAGGGGCGCGAGGGATACGACTTCGATGCGCCGCGAGCGCGCAAGGCGCCGCAGCACCTCCGAATCATCGAGCGAGAGCGCGCGGTGCTCGAGCGGAATCGAATCGCTGATTATGAATTTTTCAAGCCGCGACTCGCCGAGCCTGCGCCACGCCTTGCCTACGAGCACTCCGTGAGTAGCGAAA
>JAZDKN010000146.1:0-2005 GCA_043803065.1 Microcaldota archaeon | reverse complement strand
CGCCGCGTCGTCGCGTCCTTCACGAGCTTTCGCTCTTTAACGTTGAGGACGAAGCAGGCGTGCTTCATCAAGAAGAGCGTTTCGTAAGCGTCGAGTTTTAGGAAGCGGCCGTGCTTTTTCGCTTTGTACGTTCCCCATGGTCCGAACCAGTGTTTTTCGTAAAGCGTTTGCCCCTCGTCGTCGTCGATTATGCTCATCAAGTCGTCGTGAAAGAACAAGCCCTTGGCTTTTACTTCGACGAATTCGCTAGGCTTCGACGGATAACGCTGGAGCGGGCTGCGGCCGTAATTCCCGCTCGCTTCGCTTATGGGCCGCGCTATCAAGCCTCGGTCTCGCCAGTCCTTGAAGCAAAAGTAGCGGGCGAGGAATTTGGAGCTGCGTTCTTCGAACTTCGCTGCAACCGCGTTGAACGAGAGCTCTTTTTTTTTCGCGAAGCATTTCGCGTTGCGCACGTCGATGAGGTAAAGCGCTTCTTCCGGCGCGAGCTCTAGCTGCGTTTTTTTTCCTTCGAATTCGATTCCGAAAAACGAGCGGTCGAGCGCTTGAACGCTGATCAAATCAGTTACGACGACTTTTTCCTCGTTTTTCTTGCCTACGAGCTGCAATTCGTTAGCCAACGTAATCATTCCTCCGAAAAACCGCGCTCGCCCTCAAAAAAAGGCTGGACGGCGGTCGATTGAGTGATTCAAGTTTTTTGGGCGCCGCAGTATTTAAAACCCGCGCGGCACTAAGAATAACAAGAAGGCGGGAATACGCAACGGCGGAATAAAGCGAAAACGAAATAACGGATTGGTGGGTTAATGCGTTTCTTCAAGCACGGCGACGTTCTGGCGATTACTCTACCCGAGTCGCTGCGCGCGCAATCGCGAGTGAAGGCGGGCGACGAGTACGAATGGTTCGAAGTAGAGCCGGGTTTTTTCGCGCTAGTTGAAAAAACGCGTTTGGGCGGGGAAGTGAAACAATCTTTCGCGATTACGCTCGTCCGCAAGGCGTTCGAGGCAACGAGCGCGGTGGAAGAACGCACGGGTGGAACAGTAACGCCGATTCGCGCCGAAGGAGGGCAAACGCCGCGAGGCGCAATCAGCGGAGGCAGCGCCGCGCCCGCAAAAACCGAGTTGCAAGAAAAAGGTTTCTTGATAGTTCAAAACGAAGTCGAGGCTAAAGCGTTGAGCGTCGCGCTCGAGAGCGACATCAGGAGCGGCTCGGTGCGGGGTGTGCGGGGTTTCGACAAGAAATACTACATCGTTGTGCAGCCGTACTTGCAGGAATTGATGCCGAAAATCAGGAAAATTCTCGCGGAACGCCCTCTCGCTGGCGGAGCGATTGCGAGCGCGCTTAAAACGGATTCCGACGGCGTGCTCGCAGTTCTTTACGTTCTCAAGGAGGAGGGCGAAGTAATCGAGAAAAAGCGCGGAATCTTCGCTTTAGTAAAGTGAAAATCCGAAAACAGCAAATTATAAAGAAGTTTCATGCACAATTTTTCGGTGGTTTAATGGTTAGCCCGCGGGAATTCGTCAAAGCAGCTCAAAACTCTAAGCGCGCGCTTGGACTATTCGAAGACAGCATGTTGTTGACTAAAAAAGTTGTTCCGCCGGAGAGAGACGCCCCGAACAGAAAACAGTCAATAGAAAAAATGAGAGCAACGGCAGCGCAAATGGACGCATACGTCAAAGCGCTCGATTTACACGAAAGAATGGTAAATCGAGCGATGATACGGGCAAACGGCAGCAGAGTGCTTGAAATTCAAAAAGAAGAACGCAGCCCGGAAGTATTACTGGCGTCTATGCACGCGAAGGAAAAACTGCCCGCGGAAAATGCAAACAACACAATCCAGTCAACTAGGACTGCAATGCGACAATTCGAAGAACTGTTGATGGGAATTACTGCAAGAGAGCCAAACAACCATATTTTGGCCGCGCTCAAAGCATACCAGAAAAACCTTGAGAATCACGAAATTCTGGCTAAAGACACACTGTTTAAGCTGAATGGATTATCTGGAAGCATC
>JAZDKN010000145.1:0-3344 GCA_043803065.1 Microcaldota archaeon | reverse complement strand
CAAATCCCCGTGGCCCCACTCTACTCTCATCCGTTGCGTTCGAACTCCAGCCTTCTCGTTTACCGTTTAATTTAAAAGCTAATTGCGCCTATTTCAATAGATCTGAATGATATTAGCAATCGATCCGTTTTTTTACATCCTTTTTTTGCTTTTTGTTTTTCCTTCGTTAGCGTATACCTTGTTTTTGTCTGCAGTGACGCTTTATTTAAGTGGTTATAGCCTACGAAAGAATCTGTTAAAATTTTTGGGTGTGACTCTTGTAACCACTTTTTTTCTGAGCGTAGTGTTTCTTGTAGCGTATGTCTGCCTTTCACCGCGTTCGTTTTGCTATCCGCCTTCCCCTACTGAATTAGGCGTTTTTGTTTTCCTGATTTTCGGAATTTATTTAGCCGAGTTTCGTCTAGGCTTCAAATTTTCTTTCAAAAAATCGTTAGTAGTTGCAGCCCTTTCAGTTTTTTTGCTACCCCTTATCGCAGTAGCGGCGTGGTACTTATTTTTAACGATGGCTGGTGCCCGTCCTCCGGTTTGAAGATTATTGTCCCTATTCGTTCTTTGTTAGCTGCAGCTCATCTTTAGAACCTTGGAAAACTAGTTGCTCTTCTTTCTACTTGCAGACGCCGGCGCTTTGCTTCAGCGTTTGCGCGAAGTGCGGGCTGCGAAGCCAAACGCCGATCTCGTCGTCAGGCTTCGTCTTCGCGTCAGTGAGAAATATCAATGCTTGGTCGTCGGCGACGACTAAGCGCGTCGGCAGCGCTCCCTCGTGAAGCGAGTGAGCGATTTTCGCCGCCTCGCCCGCAAGCGCGCTTTTTTCCGAGACTAAATGGATTTTTACGCCGCGGTTGCGCGCCTTGTCGAGTTCGCGTTCGTGCGCGCGCAACTTGCGCGCCATGCCTTCCGCGGTCGACGCGATCACGACGTCTTTGCGCGCGTTCGCGATCATGCTCGCCATTTTGGAATAGATTGCCTCTCGTCCGCGCAGCGTCCAAGTGTGTTCGCCTGCGGCCGCCGTATCCTTCACCTGAACCTTGATTTTGCCGCCTAATTCTTTCCCGAGGTCGTCGATTTTCGTTAGTTCTTCCGCGAGCTCGTTTTGCCTGTGCTTTTTCAGCGTTTTGAGTGCCTCACTTATCGGAAGAGCGGCGTACTTGACTGGGCGTCCTTGCTGGATGAGCACGAAGCCCCGGTCCTGGAGTTTCGTTAAAACGTCGTAAACGCGAGGGCGCGGCAACTCGGCGCGCTCGGCTAATTCGCCCGCCGTGTGTTCGCCGAAAGAAGCGAGAGCGAAATACGCTTTAGCTTCGTATTGATTGAGCCCCAGGCGTCGCAGTGAATTGACGACGTCGTAATTAGCAGTCATGTAATCAGCGTAATTCAAACCAAACCCACCTATTTAAACTTTTCCGCGTTTTTACCCCGTTTTCGAGTAACAAAACCGCCTTAAACTGTTTTTGCAACCTTTGCAACCGCTTCGTTGCATCCGCTTCGCGTTTGCCCCGCGCGCTTCGGCGTTGCTTTCGCGGTCTTTCACCGCTTTTGTTTTTGAAACAAACTAGTATTTATATGTATCTACTCTTCGATAGTAAACAATAGCAAGCTTTTTATACCGCGGGGTTTCCAAATAAAGAATGCCGGAAAAGCCGTCGGTTCGTTCGGTCGATAGTCGCCGATAGCCGTCTTCATATCGCTTTCCGCTTTTTTCGGCAGGTGGGTTGAACCATGGTTTCGCACAAGGACGTATTGATGTTGGTAGTCGGCGTAGTCCTCGTCGCTTTTGCTTTCGCGAATTTCGCCGGCGCTTCGACGCTGAGTGTTTCTTATTCGAGTATTTCGCTTTACGCTTCGCGCACCGCGAACGTTTTCGTTTACGTTTCGAATCCGAGCGCGGAATCGCAAATCGTTTCCTTCTCTGCGTCTTCCGCAAGCGGCGTTGTCTCGACGTCGTTCAACTATTACGACGCGCGCATTGTGCCTCGCGGTTCGCGCGGCGCGACGTTGCGCATCACCGCTCCGGAAATCATGCGCGGTTGCGACACCGTGACCGTTACAGCGACGGTTTGCAGTGCGGACGGCAGCGGAGCGTGCGAAACGCTTTCTCGCGACATTCGCGTTTACATTCGCCCGAGCGTTGACTCGCGTTACTACGCCGATTCGCCCGCCGATTACTGCGCGAATTACTACGCGCCGAGCACAACGCCGGCTGGGCGTTTCGTGCGCAGCAGAATCGAGCTAACGGGTTATTTCGATCCGACTGCTTACGAAGCGCGTTTCGTCGACGCTTACGGCGTTAGCGCGTGCAAAACCATTCGCCCTGGCGAGGTAGCGCGTTTTCCAGTTTCGCTTCGCAACACTGGCGCGGCAACGAGTTACAACATTCGCTTGATGGGCGATAAAGACGTGCTGAATGCGGGCGTGAGTTCGTCTTACGTTTCTCTCGAGCGAAACGAAATCGCTGAAATCGTCGTTCGCGTTGCGCCGTTGCATTCGGCGTCGGGCGGCCGTTATTACGCGGTTGTTCAAGCGCAGCGAAACGGCGTCGTGGTCGCCGAGAAGGAAGTCTGCGTGGAAATCGAGCATTCTTACGGCGTGCGCTTGAACGCGCCTAGCGTAGTCGAAGCGTCGACTTGCGGCGTGAACGGTTTCGAAGTCGAGCTCGAAAACACTGGAACTGGCCGCGACATTTACGCGCTTGATGTGAGCGAGCCGGACTGGGCGCTGGTTGCGACTCGCAATATCGAGGCGCGCGCGGGGGAGAAGCAGGTTTTTGAAGTCAAAATCGACGGGACGCGATTGCAGCCTGGCGTTTATCGCCTTGGGTTGAAGGCGACTAGCGGTGAAAACGTTTATTCGCGCGAAGTTTCGGACAAGGATTTCGTTGAAGTGCGCGTCGCTTCGTGCACGCCGAAAACGCCTTTGGCGCCTCCGCAGACGAGCGTGTCGAAGCAAACGCAGGACGAAACAGTTAAGCTGCTCGTAAACATTGAGAACCCGAGTAACGAACCGATTGATAATGTGAGCGTCGCGCTCGACGGCTTGCCTGAAAACTGGACTTACGTCACCGAGTCGGGCTTCGTTCTTCCGCCGCAATCGAACCGAACGCTTACGGTGCTCATTAAACGAACGACCGACGAGGAAGCGACTGGCGTCGTTCTCAAAATCAAGAGCGGTGAAAAAGTCGTCGGCGTTCAAGATATCGCGAAGATCGAGTCGCGCGCGAGCGGGCTTACGGGCTTCTTCGTCGCAGCTGGCTCGAACACTTGGATTATCGCGCTCATAATCGTTGTTGCGCTTGCGGTCGTGGTTTTAAGCGGCAGGCTGCGCAGCGGAAAGGAAGACGAGCAGAGCGA